>CALGTJ010000001.1 GCA_937901435.1 uncultured Rhodobacter sp.
TGCCGTTAGCAACAGACTGCCGCACAGAGCAAGGCTGTAGTAAAACCAATTCGGTACGCCCATAGCGGGGGTCAGGAATTTACCCGCTTTGGGCAGAAACTCCGCATAGCTCCACAACAGAAGTCCGGCGAACACCAATGTGGCAACATCCGCGATCAGTATCATCCACCTGCGCACCGACGTACTCATTGCGTCAGGCAGCATCGTGACCGAAACCATGACTTGTCGCCCTGCAAGCGATGGAGTGGCAAGAAAAACCAAGCCAATAGCGCAAAAGCGGGCCAATTCATCTGCCCATGGCAAACCAAGGTCAAAAAGGTTTCTTGCGGCGACTTGAAGAACGACCAAGGCTGCAATCAGCGCAAGTAAGAAGATGCTAAAGCTTAGCCCGAGGCGAGCAAGCCGCGCGAATATCGCGCGGCTTAGAGTTTCGACTTGCATCAAGATATCGCAGCGATTTTGGTGTAGAGATCGCCGTATTCTGTGCCAAATCGTTTGTCGACCAAGGCTTTGACCGATAAGCGGAACGCATCCAGTTGCAGCCCCTCGTCGGCACCGATCACGGTCATACCAAGATCGCGCAGCTTTTGCGTCTCGGACTCTTCGTTGTCCAGAATGGCATTGGTTGCCTTTTCACGTATCTGATTAGCAGCTTCGCGAACTGCTTCTTTCTGGGCCTCAGTCAAAGCCTGCCAAGCGTCCTCGTTCATCACGACAACTTCTGCGTTAGACATATGACCGGTCAACATAAGGTGTGACTGCACTTCATAAATCTTGTGGTTCAGAACCACATTAACCGGATTCTCCTGCCCCTGAACCACACCAGTGGCCAAGGCAGTTGGCACTTCGGACCAATCTACCGGAATTGCAACTGCGCCCATCCCTTCGACAGCTGTGGTGTAAATCGGAAATGGCACTGCGCGTATTTTCAAACCCGCCAGGTCAGCCGGAGAAAGGATAGCTTGGTTGCAGGTCAAATTACGGCTACCGAAATAATGCGCGTAGATCACGCGCACGTTGGCAGCAGCAATTAGGCCAGCGCTCAGTTCTTGCATCACAGGACTCTCGACGTCCGTCACCTTCATCAAGTGATCGACATCGCGGTACAGGTAAGGCGTGTCGAGTGCGGCAAACGGCTGATAAAGCGACCCTAGCGCGCCGGCTGTGTTGTGAGAGAACGCGATGGTTCCGAGCGATACAGCTTCTGCCAATTCCTGAAGCTTGCCAAGTTGGCTGTCCGGGAAGACTTGAACCGAAATGTCGCCCCCTGAAGTCTCGTTCAGGGCTTCTGCAAACCAATCTGCTTGTGCACCAGCGACAGAGGCCACATTGTTGTTGTGCCCATACCGCAATTGCGTTTCGGCCAACGCGGGCCGCGCAATGAAGGGGACAGCAAGCGCCGCGCCGCCTGCAGCCAAAACACTACGTCTGTTGATACCTTTGATATTTGACATGTCGTCTCCTCCCGAAATGACGTTTTTTGAGGTGCGGCGTAAGTGAATGCCACCAGAAATTCTTTTAAAACCTCGATTGACTTAAGGTATGGATCGGAGGCACTTTCTGTCAAAGCAAAAGAAATGATGGGTTTTGAGGTGCTTTGACGTGAAATATGACAATACTGCAAATGGAAGACCGCAGCTCTCTGATCTCGCGAAGGTCGCGGGCGTATCGCTGGCGACGGTGGACCGAGTTATCAATCGCAGAAAGGGAGTGAAGGAACGAACCCGCAAGCGAGTGCTTGATGCCGCCCGTGATATTGGGTTCCTGAGTTCTGACGATGCGGAGCGGTATGGACGTGACCGCCCGATGCGCATCGTTGTCCTGTTGCCGGCGGGTACAAATCCATATCTGCGACTATTGGCGGAAATTGTGAAAGAGCGGGTCGGACGCGCAGCAGCAAACGAACCATTTCTGCGCTGCTTTTTTATTGAAGGCTTTAATGGGAGTGCGCTGGCGTCGGCCCTTCGTTCAAATGCGGCTTGGGCCGATGGCATAATTTTCTTTGCCATCGAGCACCCCGAAGTGCGGGAGGCAGCAGCCGAAGTCTCTGCAGGCGGCACGAGGCTTGTAACGATCGTTTCGGACCTTGGACATATACCGGAAATCCACCATCTAGGCTTGGACAATCGGTCAGTTGGTCGTACAGCGGGCTTGCTCATCGGAAGACTTGCCTCCACGCAGCAAGGATCAATTGCTCTGGTCGCTGGGTCGCGCCATTACAGGGCACATTCCGAGCGTGAGGCTGGATTTCTTAGCTTGCTGGACGAG
>CALGTJ010000002.1 GCA_937901435.1 uncultured Rhodobacter sp.
CTGGCAGAGATTTGGGCGCGGGGCGAGTATGTGCCAATGCTGTATAGCGCAGAGGCGGTGGATGCTGTCACCACAGAGCGGATAGAGTTACGGCCCAAAGCGTGACTGGGGAAGTGCGACAGGGGAAGTGCGACTGGCGAAGCGTGGCAGGGGATGTGTGAGAGCGGAAATGTGACAGGCGAAGTGTGAGAGCGGAAGTGGGACAGGCGAAGTGTGACAGGGCGAAGCGTCCTGATTTGATCAGATTTCCTTCTCGAAAAAGCCTTGTTTCCAGGTCACTCGGTTAATCCTGTCCTTCCCGGATCACGGAGAAACCATGTCAGTCACTGCTTCAAACACCCGTCCGATCTGGGGCTTTTCCGGGTTTGTCTTTGCCATTGTCGCGCTGATCCTTGTGGTCTTGCCGATGACCTCGATGCTGTCTGCCCCGCCTCAGGACACGGCCACCTCTATCGGAGAAATCGCCGCCGAAATCCGCAAATCCGCGATCCGCAGCCTGACGGGCGCCGAACAGCCCGCCCCTGTGGTGCAAGAGCAAAGCAGGACAGAGATCATCGCCAGCTACCTCATTGTGATCGGGCCGGTTCTGGCGGGGCTTGCGGCCATCCTTGGGGCCGTGGCCCTGTTGCGCCGTGAAGCCCAGCCTTTGCCGATGATGGCCATTGGGCTGGGGATCAGTGCGGTTGTGTTGCAATACGCTTTTGTCATTGCGCTGGTCATCGCGGGCGCGTGCCTGATGGTCGCGATCCTCAATAACCTTGGCGATATTCTGGGAACTTAGTTCTTTTTCAAAGGGTTGAGCCCGCACCACTGCGCCACGAACAGCGCCAGCATCACGGTCAGATCGCGCACCGATTGCAGGTCGACCCGCTCGTCAAAGCCGTGGATGTTTTCGGCCTTGGGACCGATGCAAAACGCTGGGATGTCGTAGTAAAGCCCGTAAAAGCGCGTGTCGGTAAGGGCCGTCATCTTTCTTTGGTCCAGCTTTTTGTCTGCGCCAAACACCGTCCCGTAGGCCTGTTGCATCACCGCCAGTGCGGGGTCTGCGGTGTCGTCCAGCACATAGCCCTCGGCCTGAAACCCGTTCCAGATCACCTCTGGCGGGCTGTTGGACAGGAACGGGTGATCCCGAGAGGCGGCGGCCACGCAGGCCATGATCTCTGCCTTGGCGGCGTCCAGATCCTGCCCCGGCAATACGCCCATGCGGCAATCCACATCGCACCACGCCGGCACGCTAGAGGCCCAGTCGCCGCCCTCGATCTTGCCTGCGTTCAGGTTCAGCGGATGCTTGACGTCCTTGTAGACCGGATCCTGCGCGGCGCGCGCGTTCCATTCTGCCTCAAGGCCCTGCAAGGCTTTGATCACGTCAAAACTGGCCATGATCGCATTCGATCCTTCGCCCGCCACGGCCACATGCACGGGGCGTCCACGCACGCGCAGGCGGAACCACAGCACGCCGATCTGGGCGCTGTTGATCGCGAAATCCGACGGTTCCGGCAGTACGGCCACATCGGCGCGATAGCCCCTTTGCAGGGTCGACAGCGCGCCAAGGCCGGTGCTTTCCTCTTCGATCACAGACTGGAAATGGACGGTGGCGGCGGGCTCGTACCCGGCTGCTTTCAGGGCATCCAGCGCGAATAATGCCGCCACCGTGCCCGATTTCATATCCCCCGCGCCGCGTCCGTACATCCAGCCGTCGCGGATCACGGGATCAAAGGGAGGCGTGCTCCACATATCGGCAGGGCCTGCGGGCACAACATCCAGATGGCCTTGCAAGATCAGGGACTTGCCCTTGACCTCGTCCGGGCGATGGCTGCCCACAACAGAGCGCGCGCGGGAAAAGTCGCCCATGATCGGGCCAAAGCCGGGCAGGGGTTCAAGATCCTCCAGCGCGAGGGTCCAGTCGTCCACGTCATAGCCGCGCGCGCGCAGGGCGGCGGCTATGAAATCCTGCGCCGGGGCTTCCTGAAACCGCAGGCTGGGGATGCGCACGAAATCCGCAAGGAACTGGGTCTGATCAGCGAAACCGGCATCCACGGCGGCGGTGATCTGGTCGATCTGCGGTTGAGAGAGGTCTGTATTTGTCGTCATGGGGCTGGGCATGGCTGGGGGCGTCCTTCGCGGGGCATCACGGGGTGTGTCGCGAGTATGCCTGATGCGCTCTGACTGGCAAGG
>CALGTJ010000003.1 GCA_937901435.1 uncultured Rhodobacter sp.
CGGCCAGCGACACCTGCCCGAGCCATCCTATTGCGGCGGTAAAACCTTGCCGGGGTTGAGGATGTTGTTGGGGTCCAATGCCGATTTGATCGCCCACATGGCGGCCAGTGCGGGCTTGTTCTTGCGCCGTTTCATTGAGCCCAGCTTGGTCACGCCAATCCCATGTTCGGCGGAAAAGCTGCCGCCCAGTTCCAGCACCGTATCTTCGACGATCTCCAAAACGCGGTCGTAGTCCTCATGTCCCACAGCCGCGCGGGTGTCGGGATCGGTCCAGACTGAATAATGCAGGTTCCCGTCGCCCAGATGCGAGACGGTCATGGATTGCGCCTTTGGAAAAACCGCCGGAAGGCGGGTGTCCATCAGGGTCAGGAACGCCTCGACCTTATCGACCGCGACCGAGATGTCGTTGTTCACCGGCATCCCCCGCGCAACGGTGGTTTCAAACGCGCGCTCGCGCCGGGTCCACATCTCGCGGCGCTGGCCTTCGGATTTGCACACGACCGCGTCAAGGATCTGGCCGTCCTCCAGCAGATCCATCAGCAGCGTTTCCAGCCGGTTCACAGCGGGCAGGGTGCCGTCGGGCAGGGCGGTGACGTCATCGGGGGCGGTCAGGCCGACCTCGAGGAAAATGCCATGCTCGGCGGGCGTGTCAAAGGGCATCCGGGTTTCGGGAAAGCGCTCTTGCAGCATGTCAAAATACAGCGCGGGCATGTATTCGAACGCCTCGACCGCGTTATTTGTCGCCTCGCGCAGCGTATTGAGCAGCCCGAGAGAGCTGGAAATACCGGGCACCGCAACCATTGCGGTGAAATAGGCCTTGGGACGCGGGGCCAGTTTCAGGACCGCCCCGGTGATGATGCCAAGCGCGCCTTCAGAGCCGACCAGCAGGTGATTGAGGTTGAAGCCGGTGTTGTCCTTGTGCAGTTCACTCATCAGATCGACGATGTCGCCATTGGCCAGCACCGCCTCGATCCCCAGCACCAAATCACGCGTATTGCCATAGCGCAGCACGTTGGACCCGCCCGCATTGGTCGCCAGATTGCCCCCGATCATGGCAGAGCCCTGCGCGCCAAAGGTCAGCGGAAAGATCAGGTCGTGCTGCGCCACAGCCTCGTGCAGCTTGGCCAGCACCACGCCCGCCTGCACGATGGCGATGCGGCTGTCGGGGCGGATCTCGCGGATGGTGTTCATGCGCGACAGGGACAGGATGATCTGATCGCCGCTATCCCCGGCAAAACACCCCCCCGCAAGCCCCGTATTGCCGCTTTGCGGGATCACGGGCGTTTTGGTGGCATTGGCCAGCCTGACCACCTCGCTGACCTCTTGCGTGCTGGCGGGGCGCACTACGGCGCGGGCATGGCCTTTGTAGGTGTGGGTCGCGTCGACCTCATAGGCGGCGCGGTCGCTGTCCTGCGTCAGGACATTGGCCGCGCCAACGATGGCTTTGAGAGCGTGGATCAGGTCGGTCATATCAGTCTTATCCCGTTCATGTGGTCGCATGTCGCCCGGCGATCGCACCCAGTGCAAAGGCGGTCAGCAATCCGTTGCCCGACAGATACCCCGACACATCCGGCCCCGAAACCCCGCAAGCGGCCCCTCCGCCTGCATAAAGATTGGCAAAGGGCGTGCCGTTTTGATGCAGCACTTGCGCGTTTTGGTTCACTGCAAGCCCGCCTTGAGTGTGAAACAGCGCGCCGGTGATCTTGATCGCATAATAGGGCGCGGCGAGGGCAGGGTGCGTGGTGAAATCGCGCCCAAAGGGGTCGGCCCCTGTGCCGCGTTGCATCTGTGTGACCTCGCTCAGCGTCTGGGCCAGAGCCTGAGGTGGCAGTTTCAGCGCCTCGGCCAGCGCCTCGATTGCGGGCGCGCTGCGCACTGCCCCCGCCTCGGCGGCGCGTTGATAGTCGGGGAAGGTCATGCCAAGTGCATGCAGGCGTTCGTCATAAATCGCATAGGCCACGCGCCCCGGCTGGGCCAGCACATCGACGCTGGCCTCGGAATAGCCGCCGTGTTCATTGGCAAAACGCTGGCCATGCGCGTTGACCTGCACACCGCCCTCCATCATCAGCGCCCATGTGATCAGCACGCCGTGGGGATGCGCAACAGATCCATGGCCCTGATATCCCGTCAGATCCTGCAGGCGCGCGCCAAGGCTCTGGCCCCAGATCACGGCCTCGCCCTGATTGCCGGGATGCCCGAAATACAGGGCCTCGCGCATGTCCGGAATATGCCGCGCCACCAGCGCGCGATTGCCGCCATAGCCATTGCAGGCAAGGATCAGTTTGCGGCATCCAAGGTCTTCTTGCGCGCCATCGGGGCGCAGGAGACGCACGCCCCTGACCGTATCGCCGTCCAAATAAAGCGCATCGACCTGCGCCTGTGTGGCGATGGGCACATGGGCGGCGGCGGTTTGCAGGCGTATCATCAAGCCTTCGCCGGTCTTTTCGGGCACCATATGCATCCGGTTGGCGCAATGGCCGGGATAGGTGAAGCCGTCCAGCACCTGCCAGACCAGCCCGTGCCGGTCGGCCAGCCATTCCAGCGTCGGCCCGACGTTTTGTGTGACCAGATCGGTCAACGCCTTATCCTGCTTGCCCTTGGCTTTGGCGATGATATCGGCGGCAAATCGCGCGACGCTGTCGT
>CALGTJ010000004.1 GCA_937901435.1 uncultured Rhodobacter sp.
GCTATATGGAACAAGACCCGGATCTGGCGGGCTTTGCCACCTTGGGTGATTTCGCCGTCTCTGCCTTGGAAATGGGCGAGGAATATAAGGTCGAGATGGCCGCAGAGGGCCTGAAATTTGATCCATCGACGCCCGTGTCAGCCGCCTCGGGTGGGGAACGCCGCCGTGCGGCCTTGGCAAAACTGATGGCCGAGGCACCCGATTTGATGCTGCTGGACGAGCCGACCAACCATCTGGACATTCACGCCATTGGCTGGCTGGAAAAACAACTAAGCGAGACGCGAACCGGATTTGTTCTGATCTCGCACGACCGGGCGTTTTTGCGCGCCTTGACCAAAGCGACGCTTTGGATTGACCGGGGTGTGGTGCGGCGGCGCGAGCAAGGGTTTGACGGCTTTGAAACATGGCGTGACACCATGTGGGCCGAAGAGGACGACGCGCGTCACAAGCTGGATCGCAAGATCAAGGCTGAGGCGCGTTGGGCGGTCGAGGGTATTAGCGCGCGGCGCACCCGAAATCAGGGGCGCGTGCGGGCCTTGCAGGCGCTGCGCGAGGAACGCTCGTCGATGATCTGCCGGCAGGGCACGGCAGATATGGCGCTGGATGCGGGATCCAAATCCGGCAAAAAGGTGATTGAAGCCACGGACATTGCCAAGAATTTCGGCGATAACGTGATCCTCAAGCCGTTTTCCCTGCGCATTCTGCGCGGTGACCGGGTGGCCTTTGTTGGCCCCAATGGCGCGGGAAAGACGACGCTGCTCAAGATGCTGACGGGCGAGTTGCAGCCTGATTCGGGCAGCGTTCACATCGGCACCAATCTGGAAATCGCCGTCTTTGACCAGCAACGCGCGCAACTGGACCCGAATATGACCCTGTGGGAGGCCTTGGCAGGGGACAAAGAGATCGGCGTCTCTGGCAAATCCGATCAGGTCATGGTGCGCGGCAACCCGCGTCATGTGGTCAGCTACCTCAAAGATTTTCTGTTCTCTGACGCTCAGGCGCGCGCGCCCGTGCGGTCCCTGTCGGGGGGCGAAAAAGCACGGCTTTTGCTGGCCAAGATCATGGCGCGCCAGTCGAATCTACTGGTTCTGGACGAACCGACCAACGATCTGGACATTGAAACGCTGGATCTGTTGCAGGAATTGCTGGGCGATTACGCGGGTACCGTCCTGCTGGTCAGCCACGATCGTGACTTTCTGGACCGTGTCGCCTCGACCACCATTGTGCTAGAGAGCGAGGGCCGCGCCACCGCTTATGCGGGCGGGTGGAGCGATTACCTGATCCAGCGCGGTGCCGTGGCGGCAACACAAGATATGGCCGAAAAGCCGCCCGTGAAGGTGGAAAAACCAGTCGCAAAGAAGGCCTCTAGGGGATTGAGTTTTATCGAGAAACATCGGCTGGAGGCGCTGCCGGGCGAGATCGCCAAGCTGGAGGCCGAGATCGGCAAGCTGACAGAATTGATGTCTGACCCTGAGTTGTTCAGCAAATCTCCGATGAAATTTGCCAAAGCGACAGAGGCGCTTACAGAACGGCAGGCGGCCTTGGCGGCGGCTGAAGAAGAGTGGCTGCTGTTGGAAGAAAAGGCGGCGGAATAGCGGCTTTGTAATCGAATTGCAGGTGCAATCCGATCCGCTGGGGGGCCAGCCCCCCAGACCCCCCGGAGTATTTTAGCCAAGATGAAGATGAAGATCTGGGGGCTGCATTTTATGCTGGTAAGTGGATCTTGAACCGCCGGCGGATAGTGGCGTCGGTGATTGGGTCAAAACGGGCGGCGGATCTTGTGGCGAGGATCTGGTCTTTGCGCGCGGTGGCGGCTTTGATCAGATCAGGTTTGCCCACTTCTTCCCATTCTTTGGGCGAGGTGCGATCGCCAAGCGCCGGGTAGGCGTAGTCAGTTTGCATCCGTGCGAGGGTTTGGTCGGTGCCAAGGTAGTGCCCCGGCCCGCCAAGGCAGACGGCGCGCATGGTGTCGAGCGACAGCGTATCCTCGTCGACCTCTATGCCGCGCACGCAGCGCAGCGCCTGACCGATCAGGTCATCGCCCAGGATCAGGGATTCATGGCAAAATCCCAGCAAGGACGCGTGCATCCCGGCGGCCTCGTAGACAAGGTTCAGACCGGACAGACCCGCCATGACGTTAGAGCACATCTGCTCCCATCCGGCTTGCATATCGGGCAGTTTGGCATCGGCGATGCCAGCGGCAGCGCCGCCGGGGAGACCGTAGAACTGATGCATCTGGGCGCAGCCAGCGGTAAGCAGGGCCTGCTCGCCCGAGCCCCCCGACATGGCCCCGCTGCGCAGGTCAGAGACGAACGGCCAGGTGCCGAAAATGGTCGGGTGGCCCGGCGCGATGGAATTGACGTAGACCACGCCCGCAAGGCATTCCGCGACCGCCTGCACGATCGCGCCTGCGATGGGGGCGGGGGCGGTGGCCCCGGCCTGCCCGGCGCTAAGCAGCAAGACGGGCATGCCTGCGGCGATACATTGTTCCATCACAAGGCAGGATTCAGTGGCGAATTTCATGGGCGGGACGACGAAGCAGTTGGAATTGCTGACGAATGGCCGCGCACGCCACGCGGCCTCGCCGCCAGCGATCAGGTGCAGCAATTCAATACCATCGGGGACGAAATCCGGTTCGGTAAAGGACACGCCCACATGTTTGGTGGTGCCAGAGCAGCAGCCATAGATCGTGTTCAGGTCCATTTCGAGGTTGTCGGGGATGTCGCGGCACACCATGGGCCGTTGCAGGAAATGCAGATTGTCCAGAGTATCCACGATGCGCGCGGCGTCATGCAGATCCTGAACCGTCGACTCGCGGTAATTGCGCCCCTCGACATCGACCACATGCACGGCGGCGCCAGCCGTGCCATAATGCACCCGCGTGCCAGAGAGATATATGTCGTGGCGGGGCGCGCGGCCGTGCAAGGTCAGGGTTTTATTGGCCTTGGCCAGCATTTCCTCGACCAAGGCACGGGGATAGCGGATGCGGCCATCATCACCCAGAACAGCGCCTGCCTTGGTCATCGCCTCTACGCCTGACGGCGGGGCGAGGGCGAGGCCGATCTGTTCAAGCGCGTCCAGCGCGGCGTGGTGGATACGCAGGATCTGGGCATCGCTGAGCGGTTTGTAAGTGCCGCCGGACATGCCCGCGCGGATCGGGCGCATGGTGTCGGACAGGGGAGCGTCGCGCAGGGCTTTGCGCGCGGCGCGGCCTCCAGAGCGGCGGGGGGCTTGGGTGTTCATGTGCTGGGCTTTCTGGAAAGGGGGACTGGCTTAGGTGCGGTGTCGCCCCAACGGTCGCCCGCGCGCGGCTCTGCCCCGTTCGGCCCCTATGGTGCGCACCACCAGCGCGATCTTCCAGTCATTATCCGGCATGGCCAAACCCTGTGTTTGGCTCACTTGGGCGCAAGTTTGGCGGGTGTTCTTGCAAGTTTGCGCCACGATGGGCGGTTTGCGACATTCTAGACGGCGCGTCTATGGGCGCAGGTCGGTGGGGGGCGCTGCCCCCATGCCTTTTGGGGCATCCCCCCAGAATAATCTTGAACAGAAGAAGCCGGACGCTACAGCGTCGGGGTGAGTTCCGTCAGCACTTTGTGGACCATCATCACATCATCACGGGTGCAGTCGAAACTACCGGCGGTCATGCGGATGACGAAGTTTCCTTCATGGGTCGTTTGGGTCAGGTAGATGCGGCCATCGTCGTTGACCTTTTGCAGCAGGGCAGCCGTCAGCGCGTTGGCATCGCCTGTTGCGGGGGCGTACTGGAAGGTGAAGAGGGCAAAGCGCGGTTCGGTGGTGATCTTGAAATCAGGGGTCGCGCGCAGGGTTTCGCACAGTTCTGCCGTCCAGTTGACGTGGTTGCGGATCATCTGGCGCAGGTGGTCAAGACCATAGGCGCGCAGGGTGAACCAGAGTTTCAGCGCGCGAAAGCGGCGGCCCAGTGGTACGGTCCATTCGTTGAAGTTGGTGACCTCGTCCTGATCCAGCGTTTGCAGGTAGT
Organism: uncultured Rhodobacter sp.; assembly: GCA_937901435.1. Next base: position 4,001 of record CALGTJ010000004.1, read on the forward strand.
CCGGGCGTAAGCCAAGGCTGCGGATTTGCGGAGTGGGATCGGCGAGGAACTGGATCGAGCAGTCGAACTGTACGCCCAGCCATTTATGTGGGTTGAAGATGATACTATCGGCTTGATCGACGCCCTCCCACAGATCGCGATATTCGGGGCAGATCATCGCAGAGCCCGCCCATGCGGCGTCCACATGGGTGTAAAGGTTGTGGGATTTCGCGACCTTGAGACAGGCGGCGATGGGGTCGCAGGCACCGATAGAGGTGCCTCCGGTGCACAGAATAACACCCGCGGGGATCAGGCCTGCGGCGATATCGGCGGTGATGGCGGCCTCCAGCGCGGCGGGGTCCATGGCGTGATTGGCGTCGGTGGCGATCTTGACCAGATTGGCTTGTCCAATACCTGACAGGCGAACCGCTTTGTCGACAGAGCTATGGGTCTGCGCGCTGGCATAGATGCGCAGGGGCGCGCTACCAAAGATACCATTTTGCACTGAATCCCACCCAAGGGCGCGGTCGCGCATGGTCAGAACGGCGCTGAGTGTGGCGGTGGTGGCGGTGTCGTGGATGGTGCCGCGAAAGCCCGCGCGCAGGCCCAAAGCCTGACGCAGCCAGTCGACCATGACCTCTTCCATCTCGGTCGCAGCGGGCGAGGTTTGCCACAGCATACATTGCGCGGCGATGGCATTGGCAAGCTGTTCGGCCCATTGACTTGCAGGTGCGGCATTGGCAGGGAAATAGGCGAAAAAGCGCGGGTGCTGCCAATGGGTCATGGCATCAGGTATGATGGCCTTGAAATCGTTGAAGATCTGTTCAGGCGTTTCGGGCTGGTCCGGCGGCGATTTGGGCAGTTGCGCAGTGGTCGCGCCCAAGGTGGTCTGGGCGCGCACGGGGCGGTTGCGCAGGGTTGAGTGATACTCATGCGCCCAATCGGCGGCCGATTTGGACCAGATGTGTAGATCGTAGTGGTTCATTTGCGTCGCCCCCGTGTTTCCCTCAACCTCGCCTAAGCGATTTTTCCCCCACACGGCAAGACCGCGCGCGCAGTCTTTTGTCAGAATGCCAAGGATCGGTTTCCAATTCTTGCATCTTCATCTTGGCAAAAATACTCCGGGGGTCTGGGGGCTGGCCCCCAGTTTACATGCCTCCAGTCCACATGTCCCCCAGTCCGCATGCCGCCCAGAGACACGAACCAAGGATACGCGCAGGATTAGAAACCAGTGCTGCCGTCGTCCTGTTGCCATGGTTTGACGAGGTTGCCAAAACGCGTGAACTGCGCCTCAAAGCTCAGTTCGACCGTTCCGATGGGGCCGTGGCGCTGCTTGCCGATGATGACATCGGCCTTGCCGTGCAGGCGTTCCATGTCTTCGCGCCAGGCGGCCATTGCCTCTATGTTGTTGTCATCGGGCTTTTCGCGTTCTTTATAGTATTCGCCGCGATAGACGAACATGACCACGTCCGCGTCCTGCTCGATCGAGCCGGATTCGCGCAGGTCAGACAGTTGCGGGCGCTTGTCTTCGCGGCTTTCGACCTGACGGCTCAGCTGGGAAAGTGCGATGACAGGGATGTTCAGTTCCTTGGCGATGGCCTTGAGGCCCATGGAAATCTCGCCGATCTCCTGCACCCTGTTGTCCGAGGTGCCGCGCACAAGTTGCAGGTAGTCGACGATCAACAGGTCCAGCCCGTGGGTCCGTTTGAGGCGTCGCGCACGGGCGGCAAGCTGCGAGATCGGGATGGCGGCGGTGTCGTCGATGTAAAGCGGGCAGGCCTCGAGCGATTTGGCGGCCTCGACGAAACGGCGAAACTCTGTCTCGTTCATGTCGCCTTGGCGGATCTTGTGGGACGAGATTTCAGAGGCTTCGGCAAGGATACGACCGGCAAGCTGTTCGGCGCTCATTTCGAGCGAGAAGAAGCCGACGACGCCGCCATCCACCGCGCCTTCGCCGCCGTTGGTCAGCGTGCCGCGTTTATAGGCTTTGGCGACGTTGAAGGCGATGTTGGTGGCGAGCGAGGTCTTGCCCATCGACGGGCGACCCGCGAGGATCAGAAGGTCGGATTTATGCAAGCCGCCCAGCATCTTGTCCAAATCTGCGAGGTCCGTGGCGATGCCCGCAAGGCCGCCCTCGCGCTGATAGGCGGCATTGGCGACGTTGACCGCATCGGTTACCGCCTTGAGAAAGCTCTGAAATCCGGTTTCAGACTGGCCTTGCTCGCCGAGTTTGTATAGCGCCTGTTCGGCCTCGACGATCTGCTCCTTTGGCTCGGAAGACACATCCATATGCGAGGCTTTGGCAGAGATTTCCTGACCCAGCTGCATCAGCTCGCGCCGGATGGCCATGTCATAGATCATCTGGGCGTAATCGCGCGCGGCAAAGCTGGAAATCGCAGCGCCTGCAAGGCGGGCAAGATAGCTGGCGCCGCCCAGTTCCTTGAGGCCCTCGTCATCCTCCAGAAAGGCCTTGAGCGTGACCGGAGAGGCCAGCGCGTTCTTGGCGATGCGCGCGATGGCGACCTCGTAGATGCGCTGGTGGACGGGATCGTAGAAATGTTGCGGCCCGATGATCTGGGCGATGCGGTCGTAGGTGTCGTTATTGGTCAGGATCGCGCCCAAAAGCTGCTGTTCTGCCTCGATGTTATGGGGCAGGCTTTGCCCCTCTGTCGTTGGGAGCATGTTGGGTTGGATGGGTGCGATTTCGTTCATTGTCTGCCCTCTGTCGTTTCTATTTACGCGTTCTTAAGGCCCGTTAAGGGGCTGGCGCAAATTGTATATTTTTGTGGACAACCTTTCGTGAGGTCGCCTCTGAGTGCCACCCTATAGTGGGGGTTTGGCAGCGGGCGCGTCAAGATGTAGTTGTTTCATAACGCAACTGCGCGGAAGGCCGCGTGGCCGTCCGGTGGCGCCAACAGGTCTCTGGGGACGAATCGTCAGTCTGTTTTGCGGGCCTCTTGCCAAGCGCGCGGGTCGTTGAGGAAGGCCTCGACCTCGGTCAGGGTTTCTGCGTCAAAGGCCTGTTGGCGCTTGGCTTCGGCCAGTACGTCCCACCATGTGCACAGGTGGTGCAGTTTTATGCCGTGATCGCCCAGCGTTTTTTCGGTTTCAGGGAAAATGTCATAGTAGAAAACGACGGCTGTGTGACCACAACTGGCCCCGGTTTCGCGAATCGCATCGACAAAGGACAGCTTTGAGCCGCCGTCGGTGGTCAGGTCTTCGACCAGCAGGACCCGCTGGCCTTCGGACATGGCGCCCTCGATGCGGGCGTTGCGCCCGTATCCTTTTGGTTTCTTGCGCACATAGGTCATGGGCAGGGCAAGCCGTTCAGCGACGAGCGCGGCAAAAGGGATGCCTGCGGTCTCGCCCCCTGCGATATTGTCAAACGCCTCAAAACCTGCGTCGCGCATGACGGTGACGGTCATGAAATCCATCAGGGTCGAGCGGATACGGGGGTATGAGATCAGCTTGCGGCAGTCGATATAGGTCGGCCCCGGCAAGCCGGAGGCGTAGATATAGGGCTCGCGCGCGTTGAAGTGGACGGCCCCGATTTCCAGCAGCATCTGCGCCGAGAGGCGGGCGATTTCGTCTTTTGGGGGGAAGGAAGTGGGGATCATTTTCGCCTCGCGTGCTGGTGGTGCCTGCTCATCCGCCCTTGCGGGCGTCTTCGCTGTCGTCAGGATAGGCTCCAATGGAGCGGGAAGCCGGGATCGAAGACGGTGACGGGCCCGTCCTGCGTGTCGATCTTGGCGGGGTATGTGACGGGGTCGCCTTTGGTCAGGGTGATCTGAGCCTCGTTCACGGGCAGGCCGTAGAAGGCGGGTCCGTTACGCGAGGTGAAGGCCTCTAGCTGGTCAAGGGCTTGATCCTGTTCAAAGATTTCCGCAAGGATCGACATCGTGTTGGTGGCGGTAAAGCATCCGGCACAGCCGCAGGCGTGTTCCTTGAGCGCATCGGTGTGGGGCGCGCTGTCGGTGCCAAGGAAGAAATGCGCATCCCCCGATGTGGCGGCCGTGCGCAGGGCGAGGCGGTGCTCTTCGCGTTTGGCGACCGGCAGGCAGTAATAGTGAGGCTTGATGCCGCCGACGAGGATATGGTTGCGGTTGATCACAAGGTGATGCGTGGTGATCGTCGCGCCCATTTTGTTTTGAGCCTTGACGTAATCGACGCCTTGGCTGGTGGTGATGTGTTCCATCACCACGCGCAGATCCGGCGTGGCCCGGCGCAAGGGGTCGAGGATGCGGTCAATAAACACGGCCTCGCGGTCAAAGATGTCGATATCGCTGTCGGTGACCTCGCCGTGCATGCAGAGCGGCAGGCCGATCTCTGCCATCCTCTCCAAAACGCCGCGCACATTGTCGAAGTTCTTGACGCCAGAGGCGGAATTGGTGGTGGCCCCCGCCGGGTAAAGCTTTACCGCCTTGATCAGACCGCTGGCGTGGGCGGCGGCGACGTCGTCAGGGTCGCTCTGTTCGGTGAGGTAGAGCGTCATCAGCGGCTCGAACACGGCACCCTCTGGCAGGGCAGCGAGGATGCGGTCGCGGTAGGCGGCGGCTTGTGCGCCGGTGACGACGGGGGGCACGAGGTTGGGCATTATAATTGCGCGCGCGAAATCACGGGCGGTTTCGGGCAGCACAGCCGTCATCATGGCGCCGTCGCGCAGGTGCAGGTGCCAATCGTCGGGGCGGCGGAGTGTGAGGGTCTGGGTCATGGGCTCGGGATACACAATCGCGCCGCCGTGGGCCATATGGAATCTGCGGCTTCCTGTATTGCCAAAAATATATGCGAGCCGCTTAGGGATTGATCGCGTGCCGGAATGTCGGCGGCAAGGCTCACTCGGGGGCTTGTCCGTTTTTTGCGGCGCGCATAGCCTGTGCGAACACAACTGGATGCCAGATGTACGACACAGCGCCCCTTTCGCCCCAGATGCAGCGCGCCCGAGGCCGGGCGGCGGTGTCGTTTGTGGCGGGTCAGGCTGGCGCGCGGTTGGTGGATTTGCATCAATCCGGGTCGGCCAAGGCGATGTTGCCGCAGATGCACGGGGCTGCGCCCGAGGTGGTGTTTCTGAACACGGCGGGCGGGCTGACGGGGGGTGATCAGATGCAGTTTGCGCTGGATCTGGGGCCGGGTGTGACCGCGACTGCAACCACTCAGACGGCAGAGCGGGCCTATGCCAGCCACGCAGGGGTTGCGGATCTAAGCGTCGATCTGAGCGTGGGCGCAGGTGGGCGACTGGACTGGTTGCCGCAGGAAACGATCCTGTTTGACAAGGCGGGGCTGCATCGGCGCACGCGGGTTAGCCTGGCAGGTGATGCGCAGGTCTTGATGACAGAGACCGTGGTTCTGGGCCGTCATGCCATGGGCGAAGTGGTTGAAACTCTTGCGTTTCGCGATCACCGCGAGGTCTTGCGCGACGGTGTGCCGGTGCTGATCGAACCTTTGGCGCTGGACAGCGCGATCCTGAAACGGGCAGGGCAGACTGCCTTGCTGGGGCGCGCGCGGGCCATGGCCACGGTGGCCTTGATCGCGCCGGGGGCAGAGGATGCCGCGACGCGCCTGAGCGAGGTCACCCAAGACAACGTAGAGGTTGCGAGCAGCGGCTGGAACGGCAAATGTGTGGCACGCGCGCTGTCGACAGACGCCTATGCGCTGAGGCTTTGGGTGGCGCAGGCCATTCAGGTATTACGGCCCGGGCCTTTGCCCCGGGTCTGGCAGAGATGAGGACACCGGAACGATGAACCTGACCCCGCGAGAAAAAGACAAGCTGCTGATCAGCATGGCCGCCATGGTGGCGCGCAACCGGCTGGCGCGGGGCGTCAAGCTGAACCATCCAGAGGCGATTGCGCTGATCACCGATTTCGTGGTCGAGGGCGCGCGCGACGGGCGCTCTGTTGCCGATCTGATGGAGGCGGGCGCGCATGTGATCACGGCAGAGCAATGTATGGAGGGCATCCCCTCTATGATCCACGACGTGCAGGTCGAGGCGACGTTTCCGGACGGGACAAAACTTGTCACTGTTCATCACCCCATACGGTGAAACCTGTGCTAGCATCTGAGTCGCGCAACAGGACGGATGAGGACGCAAGCCGATGATCCTGACAGTACTTTTGGGCGGATTGGCGGGATGGGGCGCTGTGAAGGCAGAGCCTGCGATCCGCAAGAAGCTGGATGATCTGTTGGTCGTGGACCGGGATCTGAGCGACGCCGAGGCGCGGGTGTTCTCGCTTGCCCTGTGTCTGTTCGGGGCCGCTGTGGTGGCGGCATTGGCGGATGAGGGCGATGCGATCTGGCTGACGCTTGGCGGGGTGCTTGGGGTGATGGGCCCCCGGCTGATCGCGCGGGCAAAGGCGGGACGCTCATGACATCAAGGAAAAGGACCAAGGGATGATCCCAGGAGAAGTTATGACAGCGGCGGGCGAGATCACGCTGAACGCGGATGTGACCGCAGTGACGATGCGGGTGGCCAACACCGGAGATCGCCCGGTTCAGGTGGGCAGCCATTACCACTTTGCCGAAACCAACGCCGCGCTGGAGTTTGACCGCGCCACCGCGATGGGAATGCGGCTGGATATTGCTGCTGGGACTGCCGTGCGGTTCGAACCGGGCCAGACCCGCGAGGTGCAGCTTGTGCCTTATGGGGGCAAGCGCGAGATTTATGGCTTTAATCAAATGGTCATGGGGAAACTCTAGGGGCCGATCTTTGTCTGGGAGGGCAAGACATGTGTGATGTTTGCGTAATGAATGCAGTGAAAGACCGGATGCTCAGCCGACGCGACTTTTTCCGCGCTTCGGCGGCGGTGACGGCAACGGCGGCTGTGGGCGGCATGGTGGCCGCCCCTGCGGCGATGGCAGCAGGGCATGGCGGCATCGTGGATATGTCGCACAAGCTGGAAGAGGCGTTTCCGACCTTCTTTGGCGTGCCGGGCTTCAAAATGGAACAAGCGTTCAATTTCGCCGAGAGCGGCTTTAACCTGTTCAACCTTAGCATCAACGAGCACACAGGCACTCATATCGATTCCCCGATGCATTTTTCCGCTGACGGTCAGTCTGTGGACGAGATCCCGGTCTCGAACCTCGTGGTGCCGCTGTGTGTGGTCGATATTGCCGCCCGCGCGCAGGATGATGCGGATGCACCGGTCACGCCCGATGATCTCAAGGCATGGATTTCCACCTATGGTGAGATCCCGGACAAAGCCTGCATCGCCATGCATTCTGGTTGGGCCAGCAAGGTTGGCACCGATGGGTTCCGCAATGTGGGCGCGGATGAAAAGATGCATTTTCCCGACTTTCACGTCGAGGCGGTGCAGATGCTGCTGGAAACCGCGGCGGGCGCGATTGCGGTGGATACTTTGTCGCTGGATTACGGCATCAGCGGCGACTTTGCGACCCATTACGCCTGGCTGCCGCAGAACCGCTACGGGATCGAATGCCTGACGGGGCTGGATCAGGTGCCTGCC
>CALGTJ010000005.1 GCA_937901435.1 uncultured Rhodobacter sp.
ATCACACCTTGCTCGGTCACGATCATGTCAAGCGGCTGGTCAGTTGGTTCAAGCGGCAACGCCTTTGCCTCTTGGGCACAATAGGCAAAGCCAATCGCCAACGTTCTGCGCCGCTGACGCAATCCTTCGAGGGTGCGATCATAGAACCCGCCGCCATAGCCCAAGCGCCCGCCTTGACGATCAAAGGCCACTAGAGGGACAATCAAAATTTCCGGCTCAAAAAATTGGTCAATCTGCGGGATTTTTGCACCAAACGGCCCATCTTTGAGCGCACACTCCGGATCCCAGCGACTGAACAGCAGCGCGGCACCGGCGCGTTGAATGACAGGCACCCCAACCCAGCCATAGGCCGCAGCCTCGGCCATCGTCGGCAGTGGATCGATCTCGGTACGGATCGGCATATAGCCTGCAAGTGTAACCCCACGATACCCGGCCAATACTTCAGACAGATACCCCGACGCGGCGACGGGTGCCGCAGCATGAGCGGCTTTTCGCCGCGCAAACCCAGCCCTGCGCGCGGCGGCTTTTTCCGCCTCAAGCGGAGTCATAGCAAAACCCAAGCGGCCAGCCCCAAAAAGGCGAAAAACCCAACCACATCTGTGACCGTGGTGACAAACGCACCTGAGGCAAGCGCCGGATCGACACCAAAGCGATCCAAAAAAATCGGGACCAATGTGCCCGACAGACCGGCCACGATCAAATTGACCACCATGGCTGCTGCAATCACCCCTCCCAGCGCAACAGAGCCGAACCAGACAAAACCCACCACGCCCATCACACCGGCAAACAACAGCCCGTTCAGCAAGCCAACAACCACCTCGCGGCGCACCACACGCCACATATTCGACGCGGTTAAATCACGCGTCGCCAAAGCCCGCACCGCCACCGTAAGAGATTGCGTGCCAGCATTGCCCCCCATAGAGGCGACAATCGGCATCAAAACAGCCAAGGCAACCAACTGGGCGATTGTGGCCTCAAACTGGGCGATGACCAATGAGGCTAAAATCGCAGATACCAGATTGACCGCCAACCAAGGAAAGCGCTGTTTTGCAGTTTCCAAAACCCGGTCGCTGAGATTGCTTTCGGTGACACCCGCCAGACGCAGGATATCTTCCTGGCTTTCTTCCTCAAGCACCGCCATCGCGTCGTCGATGGTGATCATTCCAATCAGCCGGTTGCTTTCATCGACAACTGGCGCAGAAATCAGATGATATTGATTGAACGCATAGGCCACGTCGGCCTCGTCCTGTAACGCCGGTATAACACAAAATACCTCTTCGACGATATCCAACAACGGTACGTTGCGCCCCGACGACATCAGTTTGCCCAAAGTCACATTGGCCAGCGGTCGTAATTTTGGATCGACCAGTGTGACGTGATAGAACTGGTCCGGCAGCCGCTTGGCCGCACGCAGGAAATCAACCGCATCGCCCACCGTCCAATGTTCGGGGGCCATCACCACCTCACGCTGCATCAGGCGACCCGCAGAAAATTCTGGATAGGTCAGCGATTGTTCGACAGCAACGCGGTCTGGTTCAGGCAAGGCTTCAAGAATGGTGGTTTTTTGCCGGTCTTCAAGGTCCTCGAGAAGATCGACAACCTCATCACTTTCCAGATCGCGCACAGCTTCGACCAGAACATCCGGGCGCAGCGCTGCAATCACTTCCTCGCGAATGCTCTCATCGAGCTCGGAGAGAATGTCACCCTCAAACTCTCCCCCATAAAGATCAATCAACCGCCGTCGGTCAAACCCGTTGATTTGTTCGAGAAGATCGGCAATATCGGCCGGGTGCAAAGGGCTCATCAACGCCAGCAGCTGGCCCTGATCAGACACGTCCACGGCATACAGGATCGCCGCCACCGCCTTGCGATCCAGCGCATAGACGTCTGTGCGGGAAATTGTTTCCGCGGAGTGGATCTCTGTTTGATCTCTCATAGCACCCTCGTATCAGTGTTGCCGCAGATTTTGAATAAACAGTTTTGCATAATCCGGGGCATGATAGCATTTACCCGACGGGACAAAGCCCCTAAAATGAGACAGCCCGGCAGCACTGGGGCAAAAGGAACACTGCAGATGACGCGTATGACCATTCTCAAAGGGCAGATTCTGTCGTTTACCAATTCGCCTTTTCAAACAGACCCGACACAAGCCGCCTCGATTCTGCACGACGGCGCTGTTCTGATCCGAGATGGGAAAATCGATGCCGTGGGGCCGGCGACCGCGTTGACGGCACAGCATCCGCAGACGCAAGTGAGGGATTACGGCCCCAAACTGATCAGCGCCGGCTTTGTCGATG
>CALGTJ010000006.1 GCA_937901435.1 uncultured Rhodobacter sp.
GATGCGAGACGTAGCGCTGGAAATACCACTCTCCGGCCTCGCGATCGGATGGTTTGGACAGGGCCACAACCCGCGCGACCCGTGGATTCAGGTTCTCGCGCAGGCGTTTGATAGTGCCGCCTTTTCCTGCCGCATCGCGCCCCTCAAACACCACGACCACCCGTTTGCCGGTGGCCTTCACATCGGCCTGAAGCTTGACCAGTTCCATTTGCAGATGGGCCATGGCCTTGTTGTAGGCGGTTTTATCCATTTGCTTTTCATAGGGGTAGGTGTCGGACACCACGTCTTTTTTGCGGCTGTCCTTGATGGCCGTGCGCACCGCCTCGGGGGCGAGCGTGTTGAAAAATTTGCTGATGGCACCATCAAAGGGCAGGGACATGTTTCGCTCTTTCACTTTACCTGAGATACCTACAACAAAGTCAGGGGCTTGTGCAATCGGGGTGCATACCGGCGGTTTATTGGTCCCGAGGGGTCAGGCGGGTGATACCAACAGCGGCGGCGCGCGCAAGGCCAACATCCAGTGACATGGGGATGTATTCACCACGCCGCCAGACCTCGCCCAGATCGTCATAGTGACGGCTAAGCGGGTGGCCCGACTGCCCGGTGGCGATGACAAACACCGAACTGTCGGGATCGGCAAAATCATAGACCCCGCGATACCCCGCGCCATGGACGTAGGAATGGCTCTGGCCCTTTGCCAGCGGTCAAGCCGCGTTGCAGGGTCTGATCACCCCCGCCGGTGGATTGGCGGATGTTGACGATCCATTTCAGGATCGGCACATCGCCAAGGGCAGGGTGGTCATGTGTGGCCTGATGCGCATCGCCCCAGCGCAGGGATTCCAACGCGCTGCCATAGGTTTCCGTGACCCAAAGCAGGGCGTCATCCAGCGCGAGGCGGGCGATATCGCTGCAATTTTCCACGGGCGCGGATTGCAGCACGTCACACCAGATCGAGGCGCCAAAGATGTCGCGATAAACGCGTTCGATGAACAGGGGCTCTACGTGGTTGTATTCGCGTGCCAGCGGCCCAAGCTCGTCGCGGATCAGGCGGTCCTGTAGCGCGCGCATCCATGCGGCATAGATCAGCGGTTCGGGGCGGTGTTCGTTCATCTCACCGTTCCAGTCGGCCAGCAGCTTTAGCGCGTCCTGACGGCGGCGCTGGACCGTTCCAGCAGGCGCAGCCTCGCCAGTGAACCACAGATCCTTGGCGATCAGCGGCAGCAGCGCGCGGGCGGTGGGGCTGACCTCGTCCTGTTGCGCCTCAATAAAGCTTTCGCGGGTGTGCACCTCGCGATTCTGCATCAAAAAGCGCCATCGCAGCACCCGCTGGCTGTCGCCCCAGGAATGGGACATATGCAGGGGAAAGGGGCGTTCGACCACCTTGTTGTTGGTATTGCCCACGATGCCGCCCTGTGGGCTGATGAATTCGGGGTTCGACGAATAGTTCAGCCGCCCCTGCCAGCGGTTTTCCGGCACCCAGCCCGGCGTCGGGATGCGCCCTTGGGTCTGGTGCAGCGCGGCGCGGCGCGGCATGGCGCCGATGGTTTTCAGCGCAATCGTCTCGCTGTCGGCAAGGGTCAGGTTCTGGCTGGGCGCGATAAAACCTTCGGCCGCTGCGATGCCCCCGGCCACTGTTTTTGAGGTCATGATCTGCATCGCGGCACTCATCGAGGTGTCGACGGGCGACAGAACGGTCCACGCCAGCGAGGCAACATGCCCCTGCGGTGTGATCGTGCCAAGGTTATAAAGATAGCCGGGCAAGACGGGGCCGTTCTGGGTCCATTGCAGGGTCAGCGTGACAGAGTTTTCGTCCTTGATCTTGAGGATCGACGGGCGGCTGACCATCTCGACATAGCCCTCGGGCGTCAGTACCTCGTCGGGGTTCTCGGGGTTCAGCTTTTCGATGTAGATGTCCTGATCGTCCAGATAGGACGAGGTGATCCCCCAGCCAAAGCTTTCAGAGCGGCCCACAAGGATCAGCGGCATCCCCGGAATGGTGCCACCGATCACGCCGCCCGATTGCAGTTCCAGCCGCGCCAGATACCACTGGGACGGCGCGGTAAAGCCCAGATGGGGATCATTGGCCAGCAGGGTGCCACCGCTGGCAGAGCGGCTGGGCGCGGCGGCCCAAGCGTTCGAGGCCCCGGCAAAGCCGCGCTCGGGCATGGGCGATAAGGGGTCTGTGATGGGGGGGGCGGCGTGCGTATAGCGGGGCAGGTCGGGAAACATGCTGGCGTATTGGGGCAGGGCGGCAATGCCCGCACCCGGCGCATCCGGCAGGATGTCGTTGAGACGTTCGTTGGGCAGCATCAGCGAGGTGCGCGCACGCAGCACTTCTTCTTCCAGATGGCCGGCCAGTTGCAGGCCCATCAGCTTGATGATCGCCAGACTGTCGGCGGGCTGCCATGGCGAAATCGCGTTGGAAAACAGGAACAGCTCTGGCGCGCCGCGCCCCAGCGCCTGGTCATTGACCTGTTGCAGCCATGCGTTCACCCCGGCGCTGTAGGCGCGCAGGTTGGCCAGTGTTTCAGGCGTTTGCACCGAGACCGATTGCACCGCGAGGTTATACAGATCCAGACGGCGCAAGAGCTCGTCGATGCGGGCGGTACGTTCGCCGAAAATCTCTGACAGGCGGCCCTGCACGGTGCGGCGCATCATGGTCATTTGCCACAGGCGGTCCTGCGCATGGGCATAGCCAAGGCCGAAATAGACGTCGTGATCGGTCTCGCCGAAAATATGGGGCACATTGGCATTGTTGCGCACAATTTCCAGCGGCGCGTTCAGACCCCGGACAGAATGGTCCGTGTTATAATCGGGCAGCGAGCGTGACCCAAAATAATAAAGCAGCGCCAGCGTCAGCACGCCAAGCACCAGCAAACCCGTCAATATTCGCAAAAGCCAGCGAAAGGTAAGCGCCATAAGTCCCAAATCCCGGTTGACCAAAAGATCAGACCCGCTAGTTAGACGTCAGCTTATGTCGAGGCAATGGGGAGAGATCACATCATGGCAAAAGTAACATTTCTGGGACTGGGTGTGATGGGGTATCCGATGGCGGGCCATTTGGCAGCCAAGGGGCATGACGTCACCGTCTATAACCGGACCGCGGCCAAGGCAGAGACATGGGTGGCCCGGCATGGCGGTGCCTCTGCGGCGACCCCGCGCGAGGCCGCTGAGGGCGCGGCGTTCGTGATGGCCTGCGTGGGCAATGACAACGATCTGCGCTCTGTCTGTCTGGGCGAGGATGGGGCCTTTGCCGGGATGGCCAAGGGCAGCATCTTTGTCGATCACACGACGGTTTCGGCCGCTGTCACACGAGAATTGGTTGCAGCCGCGTCAGAGCTTGGCATTGCCTATATCGACGCGCCGGTCTCTGGCGGGCAGGCGGGGGCCGAAAACGGGCAACTCGTGGTCATGTGTGGCGGCGATCAGGCGGTCTTTGACAAGGCGCAGCCGATGATCGACGCTTATGCCAAGCTGTGCAAGCGTCTGGGCGAAAGCGGCGCGGGGCAGTTGTGCAAGATGGTTAACCAGATTTGCATCGCGGGGCTGGTACAAGGCCTGTCAGAGGGGCTGCATTTTGCCGAGAAGGCCGGGCTGGACGGCAAGGCCGTGGTCGAGGTCATCGGCGGAGGGGCGGCCGGGTCGTGGCAGATGGTCAACCGCTACGAGACCATGCTGGACGATCATTTCGAACATGGCTTTGCGGTGGACTGGATGCGCAAGGATCTGGGGATCTGTTTGGATACGGCGGATGAGAACGGCGCTTCCCTGCCGATCACGGCCCTGATCGACCAGTTTTACAAGGACGTGCAAAAGATGGGCGGCGGGCGGTGGGACACCTCTAGTCTGATCCAGCGGCTGCGCGCGTTGGACAAGCCTTTGGATTAAGCAAAAGGGGTGCGCCAAGGCGCACACTTTTCTGGCACTTCGTGCGGGGATGAGGGGTGTTACCCCTCAAACTCCCTGATGAGGGGCTTTACCCCTCAAACTCCCCAGAGTATTTTGGCCAAGATGAAGAGGAACGTCAGGCTTTTGCGCGGGCGGCGATGATCCAGATGGCCATGAGGGCAAAGCTGATCAGCGCGTTCCAACCTGCCATCGAGAGGCCCAAGAGTTGCCATGCGATCTCGTAGCAGCGCACCAAGGGGGCTGCCATGATCTGATCGAACAGGTCTTGCGTGGACATCCCACCGATATCGCCACTGGTACAGGTGGTCGGGCCTTGCCACCATTTCTGTTCCACGCCTGTGTGATAGACCCCGATTGCGCCTGTGGTGGCGGCGGCGAGCGCGCCGAACAGGGGCAGGATGGCAAAGGGCAGCAGCATCGCCAGCGCGCCGACAAGCACAGCCGCGCCATGGGGCCAGCGTTGCCAGAGGCACATTTTGCAGGGCGCATACCCGAGAAATTGGAACCCGAAGGCCCCCAACAATAGCGCCGCAGAGCCGCCGGTGGCGAGGAGGATCAGGGTTTTACGGGTCATAGATAGCGCACCAAAAGGAAACCTCCGAGCAGGATCGCGACAAAGAGGGTGAACATCAAGCCGAGGCGACGCTCTATGAAGTCACGAATGGGTGTGCCGAATTTCCACAGCAACGCCGCGACGATGAAAAACCGCAGGCCGCGCGCCACAATAGAGGCGGCGATGAACACTGGCAGGCTGAGCGCAGTAGTGCCGGACAGGATTGTGATCACCTTGTAGGGAAAGGGTGTGACGCCCGCGATCAGCACCGCCCACGCGCCCCATGCGTTGTAGTTGGTGCGGAATTCCTCGAAATAGGCGTCTTTTCCGTAGAATTCCAAAACTGGCCGCCCGACACTTTCGAACAGGCCATAGCCGATCCAATAGCCCAGCAGCCCGCCCAGCACCGAGGACACGAGGCAGACGGTCGCAATCACGAACGCACGCGAGGGGCGGGCGAGGATCATCGGGATCATCAGCAGATCGGGTGGGATCGGGAAGACAGAGCTTTCCATAAACGACACCACCGCCAGCACCCAAAGGGCATAGGGCGATTGCGCCATGGAAACGGTCCAGTCATAGAGTTTACGGATCATGGGGCCTGCCGATAGTTTTTCACGGATTTCCGGCACATAACGCGCGTTCCGGGGGCCGGGTCAAGGGGCGGTGGGGCTTTGTGGCGCTTTGCCTCGGGGGCGATTGATTGTAACGCAAGGCAACGCAGCATCACAAAGGGGGTCTTATGCGCTGGAAAGGTCGACGCGGCAGTCAGAATATCGAGGATCGCCGCCGCAGCGGTGGCGGTAAATCCGCAGGTCCGATCGGTGGGATCGGTCTGTTGGCGGTGCTGGCGATCGGGTATTTCCTTGGGGTGGATGTGACGCCTCTGTTGCAGGGCGCAGCCCCTGTGGGCGGTTCGCAATCGGCGGACCTGACAGAGGCCGACAAAGAGGCGGGCCAATTCGTCTCGGTCACGCTGGCCGATACCGAAGAGGTCTGGGAAAAGGTATTCCGCGACCAGCTGGGGCGAGATTACACGCCGGTGACCCTTGTGCTTTTTGCCGATGTGACGCAATCGCGCTGCGGCGGGGCCTCGGGCGCGACGGGGCCGTTTTACTGCCCGGCGGACAAAAAGGCTTATCTGGACACCGCCTTTTTCCGCACCCTGTCAGAGCGGTTGGGGGCCAAGGGCGATTTTGCCGCCGCCTATGTTGTCGCCCATGAGGTTGCGCATCATGTGCAGGATCTGCTGGGCATTCTGGGGCAGGCCAACAAGATCCGCCA
>CALGTJ010000007.1 GCA_937901435.1 uncultured Rhodobacter sp.
AAAAGAAGCCATCAAGCGTCGGCGTGCCGTCCTCCATTTCTGTGGCCGGGGCGGCCTCCCACAGGGGGCGAGCCACCTCTTCGATCCGCTGGGCGATGGTTTCCGTTGTCCTAAGGTTATAGCCGGGCGGCGGGATTATGAGGCCAAAAACGAGGTTTCTATTGCCCTCTGGCAGGTATTCGAGCCTTGGAAGAAAGGCCCAACTGGCCACTGCTGCCCCTCCTGCGATCAAAGCGACCATCAAGATCCCCAAGGTGCGGACGCGGACCGTCATCCGCACATAGGCCATGACCAGCGCATGAAAGGCGGCCCCAAAATGATCCAGCCCCCAAATCGGAATTGGTTTCAGGTCTTTTGAGCTAAGCAACCGACTGGCCAGCGCTGGGATGACCGTGACGGCCACCACGAGGGACAGTAAAACAGAGACGGAAATCGCAACAGCGATGTCGCGGAACAACTGACCGGCCTCAAGTTGCATGATCAGGATAGGCACAAAAACCAGCACCGTGGTCAGCGCAGAGACGAGGATCGCGCCCCAGACCTGCTGCGCGCCGATGTAGGCCGCATCGCGGCGCGATTTGCCCTCTTGGCGCAGGCGGTAGATGTTTTCGAGCACCACAATGGCCGCGTCGACGATCATCCCGACGGCAAAGGCGATACCGGCCAGAGAAATCACGTTTAGCGTTCGCCCGGTGATGGCCATGACAACAAAGGTTGCCACGATGGACACCGGGATCGACAGAGACACCACCATTGTCGCCCGGATCGAGCGCAAAAACAGCATCAGGATCAGGGCCGCCAGCGCGCCGCCAATCCAGATGTTCTGTGTGACCAGCGAAATTGCCCCGTCGATATAGACCGTCTCGTCATAGACTTGCTGAGCCAGCAAACCTTCTTCGGCAATGGGACCAGCCTGAAGTTCACCCAAGGTCATGCGCAACTCTTCCATCACGGCAATCACATTGGCACCGGAGTCGCGCACCACGTTAAAGGCAAGACCGGGCTCGCCTTTGAAGCGCAGGCGGGCGGTGGGTTCTTTGTAGGCAAAGGCCACCTCTGCCACATCGCCCACCCGGACCCGGCTGGCCCCGCCGGTAACCGCACCAGAGCGCAGGACGACATTGCGAATGGCCTCTTCGGTGTTCAGGTTGCCTTCGGTGCGCACCACATAGCGCCGCTTGCCCTCGTCCACGTCGCCTGCCGAGATAGAGATGTTTTCAGATCGCAAAATCCGCACGACTTCTGGCACCGTCAGGCCAAATCGCGACAAACGGCGCGGATCGACGACAATCTGCAATTCCCGTGTGACGCCGCCAAAGACGTTTACCGCAGACACGCCATCGATCCGTTCCAGCCGGTCTTTGATCACATCCTCGACAAAGTCGCCGTAGGTCGGGATCGGGCGGGTATTGCCCTCCATCGCCGTCATCAGCACCCAGGCAATCGGGCTGTCATCCGCGCCTGAGGTGTTCAGCGAGGGTTCATTCGCTTCGGCCGGGTAGCTGCTGACCCGGTCCAGCCGGTTTGACACCAACAGCAGGGATTGGCTCATATCTGTGCCTACCGCGAATTCC
The DNA here is from genome assembly GCA_937901435.1 of uncultured Rhodobacter sp. The sequence goes on from CALGTJ010000007.1 coordinate 1,575, forward strand.
AGCGTGACCTCTGCGCGGCCCGTACGCGACCGCGACGTCATGATTTCAAGGCCTTCCAACCCGCGCAACGCCTCTTCTTGCAGGTTGACGATCTCGCGCTCGATCTCTGATGGGGCAGCGCCGGGCCAATTGGTTTCAATCACAACAATGGGTTTGCGCACATCCGGCGCAAGTTGGATCGGGATCCGCGACAGGGCGATCATGCCAAACAGGATCGCCATCAAGACGGCAGCGACGACCGCGACGGGGCGATCAATGGCGAAGCGTATGAAATCCATCAGTTTGTCTCTACCGGGTTGGGGGCAATGTCTTGGCCGGGCCGCAGGCGTTCATTGCCGCGCACAACCACTTGATCGCCGGGGGCAAGCCCGGTCAGAACCTCGTAACGATCGCCAAGCGCGACGCCCAGTTTGACGGTCCGCGGTTGCGCCTTGCCATCTTCCGCCACGAACACCGTCCAGCCCCCGCGGGCCTGAACCAAGGCGTCCTTGGGAACCGAAAGCACGTCGCGCGCCGCCCCGATCGGGATCTGCACCGTTACCGACTGACCGACGGCCACATTCGCGAATTGGCCAAGGTCGGGGGCCGTGAACCGCACGGCACGGGTGCGGGTCGAGGTGTTTTCGATGGGCAATATCGCGCGCAGTTCCAACGTCAGGGCGTCGCCCGTTTCAAGGCTTGCCTGCATCTGCTGACCGTCGTTCAGCGAGGTGACATAGCGCGACGGCACGCTGGCCTCGACCTCGAAAGAGTCTGTGTCGATCAAACGGACCACCGGTGTTCCTGCCTGAATGAACGCGCCGGGAATGGTGTTGACCGCGATGACCACACCCGAAAACGGCGCTGTGATCTTGCTGCGGTTCAATTGATAGCGGGCCTCTGCCACCTGCGCGCCAATGCTTTTCTCGCGGGTCTCAGCCTCTTTCAACTGCGAACGCGCTTCCAGCATATCAGCCTCGGCCTCGTCAAAACGCCCCTGTGTAAAGCTCTCGGGCGTGCGCAGCGCAAAGGCGTAGAGCGTGCTTGTGCGATCCACCCGCAGGCGCGAGGTCGCAATGGACGCCATCGTTTCTGCCATCTGCGCCTCGGCCTGCTCTAGTTGGATGGCAAGCAATTCGGTGTCCAGATCGACCAAAAGATCCCCCGCAGCGACGCGCGTTCCGGCCAGAACATGAATGGCTTCAACGGTTCCGGGGATGCGGCTCGCCACTGCGCCATCACGCGAGGTTACGACCTCTGCGAAAACCGGCACCGTTTCAGACACTTGGCGTATCTCGACGGTCTGAACACCCACGGCCGCCGCGCGCCCCTGCGCCTGCGCCGGTCCGACGGTCCAAACGGACAAAGAGACGATGATGCAAGCAACTTGGCCGATGAGACGCATGATAAGCCATCCTATTTTACGGTTTAAAGTAGGGCGCGCCTGCACATTTCAACTTGCCCGACGCCGAAAGGCTCGGTTCGGGGCAGCGTGTCCGGGGTTGCGATTCTCTACTTAACGGTCGGGCGACACATTTAAGGGATTTGGAGGCCATGTAAACGACCGCCGTTTTTATGGCATTCCCGTGTCAACAAAAAGAAAATTCCACGTCCATTGGGATCATTTACGCCCCTGTTCCCGTCGTGCCGATCATCCAACCATGCGTCTGGCCACCAGCAACGTTACGTTCGGGCGTACCTGCAAGCGGAGCGGGGGGCGAGGAATCCGTTGCCAGAATGGACGAAGATATGCATAGTACGTGCATATTTTCTCAATTTTTGGTGTGATTATGCGTCTTTTCTTGCTGTTAGCATTTCTTTTGTCCCCTCTTTCCTCGATGGCTCAGGACCGGTCCCGCGCGATTTTGGTGATGGATGGGTCAGGGTCCATGTGGGGCCAGATCGAAGGACAGGCAAAGATCACCATCGCGCAGGATGTGGTGCGGGATCTGTTGGGGACCTTGCCGGATGCGTTGGATCTGGGACTGACGGTCTATGGGCACCGGCGCAAGGGCGATTGTACAGACATCGAAACCATCGTGACGCCGGGGCCGGACACCCATGCTGGCATTTCTGATGCGGTGAACCGGATCAAGCCCAAGGGCAAAACGCCGATGACCGAGGCTGTGCGTCAGGCTGCGATGGCCTTGCGCTACACCGAGGAAAAGGCCACGGTTATTCTGGTCTCTGACGGGATCGAGACCTGCGATCCGGACCCCTGCGCCGCCGCGCGTGCGCTGGAAGAGGCGGGCGTGGATTTCACCGCGCATGTGATCGGCTTTGACGTAACCGACACCGAAGCTTTGCGTCAGATGCAGTGTCTGGCCGAGGAAACCGGTGGTACGTTCCTGTCCGCCGCAAACGCCGCCGAATTGTCAACGGCGATGACCAGTGTTGTGGCCGTGGCCTCTGCACCAGATCCGATGCCAGAGCCAGAACCCGCCCCTGTGCCCGTCTCGATTGATTTCATGGCGACGGATGGCAAAAACGGCCCCGTCATCACCGACGCGTTGGTTTGGGACCTGATGCAAGACGGGGCTTTGGTCGGTGATACATTGAATGTCGACCGTTTTGGCATGACGCTTTTGCCGGGTGAGTATCGTGTCGAGGTCATGCGCCCGGCGGATGAAGCCACCGCAGAGGTGATCTTTGGCGTTGGTCAGGTGAATAAGACGGTCAGGGTGGTCTTGCCCGAATTCCGCCCTGCCGCCACGCTTGACGCGGTGGCAAGCGCTGTTGCGGGGTCTGATATTCAGGTGCGCTGGACCGGGCCAAACGCGAAAAATGACTATATCGCCGTTGTTTCTGGCACGTCAGAAAGACAGATAAACTATACCTATACAAACAAGGGCAGCCCCCTGACGCTAAGGGTCCCACCAGAGCCGGGCAGGTATGAACTGCGCTATGTTCTGGATGCAGGGCGCAAGGTTCTGGCCACGCAACCGCTGACAGTGACAGACGTCGCGGCCACTGTGACCCCGGATGGCGCATTGCCTGCGGGGGGGCGGGCCATGGTGCGCTGGACCGGGCCTGATTATCAAAACGATTTTATCGCTGTGACAAAAGTAGGCGGAACAGCACAAGAGAGCTATGAATACACCAGAAAAGGCTCTCCCCTACAGATCCAGCTTCCGGCAGATCCGGGCCTGTATGAGTTGCGCTATGTGATGGATCAATCGCGGCGCATTCTGGCCTCTGTCCCGATAGAGGTGACAGCGGTCAGTGCCACGGTTGCGCCGCCCGCAGAGATGCCCGCCGGTGGCACGGTTTCGGTGGGATGGACCGGACCCGATGACAGAAACGACTTTATCGCGATCTTTCCAGTCGGAGAAACCCAATATGTTTCTTATACTTACACGGCAAAGGGGGCTCTGCTGAACCTGAAATTGCCAGCAGAGCCGGGGGCTTACGAGTTGGCCTATGTGCAAAGCCAGGACAGGAACATCCTTGCCCGCGTGCCTGTGACGGTGACTGCAGTCACGGCCAAAGTGGCCGCGCTTGGCCGCGCTTGGCCCGCTTGCCGCAGGCGGATCTGTGCAGGTGGACTGGGAGGGGCCCGATAACCGAAACGATTTCATCGCGCTCTACCCGGTCGGCGAGAGCAACTATGTGTCCTATACCTACACCGCAAAGGGCAAACCCCTGTCGCTACAGTTGCCCGCGCAACCCGGCGCTTATGAACTGGCCTATGTGCTGGCTCAGAAACGGACCGTAATCGCGCGCATCCCGGTCACGGTCGAGCCCGTGACGGCAAGCGTGAGCCCGCCCGCAGACCTGCCCGCCGGGGGCACGGTTGCGGTCACATGGCAGGGACCGGACGACAAGAATGATTTTATCGCCATCTTCCCCAAAGGCAGCGACACCTATTCGTCCTATGTCTACACCCGGACCGGCAGCCCGGCCAATCTGGTGCTGCCAGCGAGTCCGGGCGACTATGACCTTGCCTATGTGCAAAGCGTCGGGCGCACGGTTATCGCACGCGTGCCAGTCACGGTCACAGCGGTTTCTGCCAGTATCACGCCACCGAGCGACTTACCGGCAGGCTCGACAGTGCCGGTGGTCTGGGACGGCCCGGACGACAAGAATGATTTTATCGCCATCTTCCCCAAAGGCAGCGACACATATTCATCTTATGTCTAGGTGGTGTCTCGAAACTGGTAGAAATTCTCTGGCGGCGTCTCCGAGCATGTGA
>CALGTJ010000008.1 GCA_937901435.1 uncultured Rhodobacter sp.
TTTTGGTGCTCTGCTTTCCTGACCGTCAGAAAGACGTGCAGGACCGCCGCCGAAATCAGGCACATCGACACCGCTGCTCTTATCCGAGTGTCCGATAGATTGATCGACAGAAGTATTATCTGGTCGGCTGTGAACTTTTCGGTTCCCCACGAGATTTCGCCCACATTGGCCTCGGGTTTCAGCGGACCAACTCTGGTTTGTGCTTTGGGTTGAGCATGGCTGCGATAAAATACAGCCAAATTACCCTCAGCCACCGGACCAGAAGGCGCATATTGTGCCCTGCTGCTGAGAGGATGGCGTTGATGGCGTCACCTTCGGGTCCAGCGAGGTGGTTTCGTTCAAGATGTCCGTCGTGTTTCAAGTGGCCGATGACCGGCTCAATGCCGCTTCGTCGCCGCATCTCGCGTTTGATGGTGGGTGATTTGATCCCCCGGGTCTGGCTGATCGTGATGTCGAGACCGGCGCGGTCGATCTTGTGGCCGCGATATCCCTTATCCGCATAGACCCGCTTTACGGTTGTGCCGGTGAGCTTGGCGACCTGATCTATTTGGCCCGCCAGCGTATGGCCGTCATAGGGGGCGCCGGGCAAAGCCATGGCGCCCAAGACGAATTGTCCGCCTTTGCAACGCTCGTTGGTGGTGGCAATGGAGGTTTTGACGCCGAACTCGTATTTGGTTCGAGCCTTGCCTTTGCCAATACATTCAACCTCTGGCGCGTGTAAGGCGTAGAGCTTGTTCTTGTCGCTCGCCTGTTGCCCCAGGATCTTCTCGGCGCGCTCGAGAGCGACCTTGAAGGCGGCCTCCAGGTCCGGCTTTCCGAGGATCTTGCGCCGAATGTCCCTGATCAGACGGCCAAGCCAGGTGCGCATTTTGCGGAGGTGGCGCAAACCCTGCTTGTGCCCGCCAGTGTTGAGCAGGCGGCTGACTTCGCGCCGCGCTCGTGTCGCGACACGAATGAAAGACTGGCGCAGTTTGACGCCATGACGGTTCGCCGCCCGGTTCAGCCACTCTATGGCGCGCAGGATCAGATGGCTATCCGTTGGGTGGGCGATGGCCTTGGTCTGAACTGTGGTGTCGATCGTGATCCGCTCCAGTTGCCGTTGGCTGACGGCTTTCGTCTTGATCGCGACCGTAATGGTCTCGGCCAGGAGTGCTTCAAGATCACCTGGCCCAATGCGGGTGCGCCACCTTGTCATGGACGATCGGTCGAATGGCAAGCTGTGCTGAAAGTGCGTCTCGCCACAGAACGCCTGAAAATACGGGTTCTCCAACCAAGCTGCGCAGGTCTCCTCATCGCTCAACCCCTTCATGTGCTTGAGCAGATGCACGCCCGCCATCAAACGCGTCGGCAGACCTCGCCGTCCCTTGGCCTTATGGTAAAGCGGCCCAAACGCGTCATCGAACCGCCCCCAATCGATTAACGCGGCCAACCTCAAAAGCTCATGCTCCGGATCAACTATCGCTTCCAGAGTGCTGCGGAACAGATCCCCGTTGGGTGTTTCTGGCTTTTGCGGGCGCATCACAAACCTCGATGGTCAATCTCAACAATGGGATCGAACCACATCAACGATGGCAAAGGAATCCCTCGCGTGCATGCGCGTACGAAATCGCAAGACTTTGGCCCAAACCCCAACCAAACCTTGCGAAACGCTATACTTGGGAAACGTAATTATCTGCCCCATTCCATAGGCTTAACGGAAAATCACAGTCGACTAG
>CALGTJ010000009.1 GCA_937901435.1 uncultured Rhodobacter sp.
GGCTACGAGACCACCCTGCCCGTCTCAAGCTCGTTTTGTCTGACAGTGCCCAGCGGCAGGCTCTCATAGGTTCAAAATGACCCGTATGGGGCTCTACGGTTCCTGCCTCGAAGGAGGCAGAAACCAAACAAAGTAAGTAGTTAACTAACAACTGGTATGCTCGCCTGACAATACCAAACGGCAATCGTTTGTTTAACACAACCAAATTTGAACCACGCAATCGGGCGCCTTTTTCACGATAATGTTAAGTGCGAGCGTTTTCAAAGGCTGCCCATGCAGTCTCGAACGCGTCTAAATCAAATCCGTCTTTGCGAGCAGGGTCGAGAACTAGCTTTTCTGTGTCCAGGAGTTTGTGGATTGCTACTTCTAATGTGTCCAATACCTCAGACGGGATTACTACCCCACCGTGGCGGTCTGCATGAATCAGATCACCGTCAGCAACCTGCATCCCAAAAACAGTAACTGTCGTACCTACCTCTTTTACATGTACAAAACCATGACTAGGTCCTATTGATCCAGCTACAACGGGAAAGCCGTCCGGAAGGTCACCGAGATCGCGCATAACGCCGTTGGTCAGGGCACCCGACATGCCAAATCCTTTGTGAACGTTTGTGTTGATCTCGCCCCAGTATGCACCAATGCAATGTGGGAAGTCCATGTCCTCAATCACCACAACGGCAGGCCGCGGACCTTCTGACATATGGCGGTAATACGCCATTCGGCGCGCTTTGATTACTTCAGGAGCCTCGGTTGGTGGGGCGACTGCTGCGATCCGCGCGGTACGTGCATAGCCGACCATCGCAGGGACATCAGTATGGGAGGCAAGCATAGTACCACGGGTGAAGGCATTGAAACCACGCTTACCTTGGGCAACTTCGATCGCATTACAAGCGGTTGGCGTATCTACTCTCTGTAGTAATTTCAATAGATTTTCGTTCATTTAGGCCTCCAGCCAGCGGGCCAAAGCCGCGTTGGTCAATTCAGGTTGTTCTAGTGTGGGCAAATGGCCCGCGCCTTCGATAATCTCTAAGCGCGCATCAGGGATCAGCTCAGCCATCAATTCATGGCGCGAAACAGGGCAGAGCATATCATCGCGCCCACACAGAATGAGCGCGGGCACATCAACGCCGCGCAATGTGTCCGACTGGTCGGGCCGGTCCATCAATGCGCGAGACTGCTTCAAAAAGACATGCCGGCCAAGGCCCAGGGCCATCTCCATACAAAGATCCAAAATGTTTTCTCGCTGTGGCGTATTGCTCAGGTATCGCGGCTTCATCTCGTCACGCATTACTGCGCTCAAAGCATTATCACGCACCATCATCATTTGCGGCAGGCGACGTGCTTTGACGTCGTCGTCTTCAGCCAGTGGGTTGGTATCCATCAAAGCAATCCGCTCAACGCGCTCCGGCTCTTGGCGCATGACCTCCATCGCAACGATGCCGCCCATAGATAAGCCCGCGAGGGCGAAACTCTTAGGGGCGTTGGCCAACACACCCGCTGCCAGATCTTCGATTGATGCCCGTCCCGAAATTGGTGCACACACCAATGTACGCTGACCAGAGAACTCGGCTATCTGCGGTCCAAACAGCCGCGCATCGCACATCATTCCAGGGATCAGGACAAGCGGTGTCATTTGACCAGCGCTGCCCCTTCCGACAAGGCAGACAGTTTGGCATATGCGATGTCGGGATCAACCGCGCCAAAGCCTGCAAATGTACCAAAGCCACAGTCGGACCCCGCTACAACTCGATCGGCCCCGACAATATCAACAAACCTACTGATCCGCTGCGCAACAAGGTCTGGGTGCTCAACGAAATTGGTGGTCGTATCCACAACACCAGGCACAAGGATCTTGTTTTCGGGTATATCGGCTTTGCGATCCCGGAACACAGCCCATTCGTGGCCATGGCGCGGATTTGACGTCTCGAACAATACCGAGGCGGCCTTAGTCGACATCAAGGTATCAAACATCTTGGCCATAGGGATATCGCAGCAATGCGGGCCTTCATAGTTACCCCAACAAATATGAACACGGACCTTTTCGGCAGGCACATCAGAGAGCGCATGGTTGAGCGCTTCAACATGCATATTTGCCACTTTGATAAATTCGTCATCGCTGAGATCGGTAAAAAGCATGTGGCGCGACAGAGCCAGATCAGGACAGTCAAGCTGTAGATCCAAACCGGCAGCAACAATTGTTTCGTATTCTTCCTTCATCGCATCAGCCAACGCGGCGAGGTACGCTGCTCGCGATTTGTAGTAGTCGTTTTGCAAGAACAGCGAGATCACTCCGGGGCTTGCTGCGTTCATAAATCCGCGCTCGGCGCCGTGTTTGGCCATGGCCGACTTGAGGTTGATGATGTCCTTCTCAAGCTCGCCCTGTCCTTTGGACTTCACTTCACCGACGCACAT
>CALGTJ010000010.1 GCA_937901435.1 uncultured Rhodobacter sp.
CGGCCACGCCGCCGTTTTCGACCGTTGGCACAACGTCCACCAGCCAAGGCACCAACGCGCCGTCGGTGTTGTAACGGGCCAGAGGCTCGATCACGAGGCTTGCGGCCTCAAGCTCTTTCGTGCCGCCGGACAGATACGGGTTCATGATCGATGGCGCTTGCCAATAGATGATCTTGACGTCGCCGTCCCGTCCGCGTGCGCCTTCATGCGCGTCGGCAAATGCCATCGGCGCAAGCGCAAGGGCGGAAACAGCACTGAGCATTGCTGCGGTATACTTCATATAACCTCTCCTGATTGGAAGTGTCCAAGTGTGATTGCGGACATCGGTTGCGCGCTCTTTACAGGCAGATGAAAGAACATGTTGCGCAAGGACGCTCCGCTTCTTGGATCCAAATTAACGCGCCGTTTTGGAGCGTATCCAGAGTGTCTGCCCAAAAAATTTTGAAATGCAACCCTCTCGCCGCGACAACTGCCAAAAAAGACAGCGTCAGCCCTGTTTTTCGCCGCTCCTGCAAACGCGAGGCTGAAAATCCGGGCTGCCTTTGGGTTTTGCGCCCGGATTCGGTTTCCTCACTGGCGCGGTCTGGCAAGGTTGGCCCGGCGGGCAGGCCGCCCGTTGGCTGGGAAGGGGTTTGACTTCTCTCACTTCCTGCGCCTAGCGTCAGCCATCACTGTCAGGAGCTCCGAATGCTTGATCAACCGCTTGTGTCCATCAACAGCCTGCGCGTCGAGTTTGAAACCAATGACGGCACGGTGGTCGGGGTCGAGGATATTTCTTTTGACATCGCCGCAGGCGAAACGGTTTGCGTCGTGGGCGAAAGCGGGTCTGGCAAGTCGGTCAGCTCGCTCAGCCTGATGCGGCTGGTCGAATATGGTGGCGGCAAGATCGCCCGTGGAGAGCTGAAATTTCGCCCCGACAAAGACAGCGAGATGATCGACCTTGCCAAGGCGGCGCCTGACATGATGCGGCAGGTGCGCGGCAACAAGATCGGCATGATCTTTCAGGAACCCATGACCGCGCTGAACCCGGTGTTCACCATCGGGCGGCAGTTGACCGAGGGCCTGCGCGTCCATATGGGCATGAACCAGCGCGAGGCAGATACCCGCGCCATCGAGTTACTGCGCCAGGTGCGCATTCCAGAGCCAGAGCGGCGGCTCAAGCAATACCCTCACGAGTTGTCAGGCGGGATGCGCCAACGCGTGGTCATTGCCATGGCGCTGGCCTGCGAGCCGCGCCTGCTGATCGCGGATGAACCGACAACGGCGCTGGATGTGACAATTCAGGCGGAAATTCTGGCCCTTATCAACCGCTTGAAGCGAGAGACAGGCACGGCCGTCCTGTTCATAACGCATGACATGGCGGTGGTGGCACAGATGGCCGACCGGGTGATCGTGATGTTCCGCGGCAATAAGGTCGAGGAAGGCACAGTCGACCAGATTTTTAACGCGCCCAAAGAGCAATATACCCGCGCCTTGCTGGCCGCTGTGCCCAAACTCGGCGAAATGCGCGGCAAATCCGCCCCCGAACCCATGGCGATCTTTGGCGACGAAACCAAGGTGGCCGGGCCGGTCAAACCGCGCTCTGACAAGGTCATTCTGGACGTCAAACACCTCGTGACACGGTTCCCGGTCAAGGGCGGCCTGCTGCGCCGCACCCTGGCCAATGTCCATGCGGTCGAGGATGTGTCTTTTTCGATCCGCGAGGGTGAGACCCTTAGCCTCGTGGGCGAATCCGGCTGTGGCAAATCCAGTTGCGGGCGCTCGATCCTGCGTCTGGTCGAACCCTTGTCGGGGCAGGTCACGGTAGACGGGGCCGATGTGCTGGCGATGGACGACAACGCGCTGCGCGAGGCGCGTCAGGGGATGCAGATGATCTTTCAGGATCCCTTTGCCAGCCTCAACCCTCAGATGCAGCTACAGGCGCAGGTGGCAGAGCCGCTGCGCAATTATCACAATTACAGCGCGTCGGACATTCAGGACCGCGTCGCGCAACTCTTTGACCGGGTGCATCTGCCGCGCAGTTTCCTGCGCCGCTTTCCGCACGAATTGTCCGGCGGCCAGCGCCAGCGCATCGCCATCGCCCGCGCCCTTGCGCTGAACCCGAAACTGATCATCTCGGACGAGGCCGTGAGCGCGCTGGATGTGACCGTGCAGGCGCAGGTGCTGAACCTGATGATGGAATTGCAGGCCGATCTGGGCGTGTCCTATCTGTTCATCAGTCACGACATGGCCGTGGTCGAACGGGTCAGCCACCACGTAGGCGTCATGTATCTGGGCCGCATCGTCGAGATGGGACCGCGCGCCGAGATCTTTGAGAACCCACAGCATTCCTACACGAAATCCCTGCTCAGCGCGGTGCCTGTGGCCGATCCCAACAACCGAAAACTTGAGGCTGAATTGAACTTTACGCCGATCCCGTCGCCCATCCACCCCATCGGATATGAGCCCAAGCCCTCGACCTACAAAGAGGTCTCTGCGGGCCACTATGTGTTGGAGTCAGAGGCATGACGGCGATGAATATGACCGCGCGCGAGATCATGGAAAAGCTGGTCAGCTTTCCCACCGTCAGCAGCGACAGCAATCTGGACCTGATCGCCTGGGTCCAGGGCTACCTTGCCAGCCACGGTGTCGCAACGACCCGCGTGCTGAACGACGAGGGGACCAAGGCCAGCGTCTATGCCCATGTAGGACCACAGGTCGACGGGGGCGTTGTGCTGTCGGGTCACACGGATGTGGTGCCGGTTGCGGGGCAGGCTTGGGACAGCGACCCTTTCACGGTGGTGGAAAAGGACGGCAAGCTGTTCGGCCGGGGCACCTGCGACATGAAGGGCTTTGACGCTTTGGCGCTGTGGGCCGTGCCTTTGGCGCTGAAACGCGGGATCAGGCGGCCGATGCAGATTGCGCTGAGCCGGGACGAGGAAATCGGCTGCGTCGGTGCGCCAGAGATGATCGATCACATGGTCGCCAGCGGCATGCCACGCGCGTCCTGTGCCATTATCGGCGAGCCGTCGATGATGCGGGCGGTGACGGGCCACAAGGGCGGGCTTGGGTTCAAGACCCATGTGCACGGGTTCGAGGTACATAGCTCGCTGTTGCACACCGGGGTCTGTGCGATCATGCAGGGCGCAAAGCTGATCATGTGGGCGAATGAGCAGAACGTGGCGAACCGGGCCAAGACCCCCAGCGCCACGGACAGCGAATTCGTGCCCTCTTGGACGACGGTGCACACCCATATGATCAGCGGCGGGACGGCCAATAACATCACCGCCAAAGACTGTGTCTTTACGCTAGGCTTTCGGGTGCTGCCCGGCGAGAACGGGGCTGATTATGCCGCAGCATACCTTGCGAAAGTGCGGGAGGTCGAGGCAGAGATGCAGGCGATCGTTCCCGAGACCTATATCGACGCCATCCAGTATTACGACGTGCCCGGCCTGCGCCCCGAAGCCGACGGCGCGGCAGAACAGATCGCGCGGGCGCTGACCGGGGACAACGGCATCCATGTGGTCAGCTACGGCACCGAGGCCGGGCAGTTTCAGGCGCGTGGCTATTCGGCGGTGGTCTGTGGCCCCGGCGATATTGCGCAGGCGCATCAGCCCAACGAATTCATCTCGCTGGATCAATTCGCAAAGGGCGAGCAGTTCATGCGCGATCTGGTCGATATGCTGGCACAGTAGGTTAGCGACCAATCGTCACCAAAATGAGTGCCTTTCGGGCACGCTTTATATGCGCCCTTGGCGCGGTTGGGGGCTGTGTCAACGCGGCGCGCTTTTGTTTCGCTCTGCGCGAGGGAGAAACGGGATTCGGGCTTGTCCTTGAATTGACGATGGCTCACTCTCTTGAAAAATTCCCCTGCTGGAGCCAGAGCCATGCCCGTCAAGAATCGTTTTGCTGAATTGCTGCCAGAAATCACAGCGTGGCGGCGTGATATTCACGAGCATCCCGAGATTCTCTATGACACGCATCGCACCTCGGCGCTTGTGGCGGATAAGCTGCGCGCGTTTGGCTGTGACGAGGTGGTGACGGGCATCGGGCGCACCGGCGTTGTGGGGGTGATCAGGGGCAAGACGAATGTGTCGGGGCGCACGGTGGGTCTGCGCGCCGATATGGACGCACTGCCGATGACCGAGGCGACCGGGCTGGACTATGCCAGCAAGACCCCCGGCGCGATGCATGCCTGTGGCCATGACGGGCATACGGCGATGCTGCTGGGGGCGGCGCAATATCTGGCCGAGACGCGGAATTTCGACGGCACTGCCGTGGTGATCTTTCAGCCCGCCGAAGAGGGCGGTGCGGGTGGCAAGGAAATGTGTGATGATTAGATGATGGATCGGTTCG
>CALGTJ010000011.1 GCA_937901435.1 uncultured Rhodobacter sp.
ATCCGTATCTTCCGCTCGCCCTTCGGGATGATGCTGCGGGCTGTGAAATCCAACAAGCACCGGATGAACTTTACCGGTCTGAACACCAAACCCTATACACTGGCCGCCTTTGTGATCTCTGCCATGTATGCCGGTCTGGCCGGTGGCCTGATGGTCGCAATGGACACCCAGGTGGGACCAGAGCGCATGTTCTGGACGGCCTCGGGCGAAGTGGTTCTGATGACGATCCTTGGTGGTGCCGGTACGCTGATCGGCCCGGTCCTTGGCGCAGGTCTGATCAAATACATGGAAAACATCATCTCCAAGATCAACGACAATATCCTGCACGGCTGGTTCGCATTCATGCCTGACGGACTGGAAGATGCCGTTGTCTTTATCATCCACCCCTTCATCGGCAAGGGCTGGCACCTGACACTGGGCATCGTGTTCATGCTGGTGGTCATCTTCCTGCCGGGTGGTCTTGTTGAGGGCGGTCAGCGCATTGCAGGCCTGTTCAAGCGCAAGAAAAAGGCCAAAAGCGCAGAGGCCGACGTCAAACCAAACCAACCCGCAGAATAAGGAGGAGCGACCAATGGGAATCCTTGAAGTCAAAGGCGTCAACAAGCGCTTCGGCGGGTTGCAGGCGCTGGGGGACGTGAACCTCAGCATCGCAGAGAACACCGTCCACGCCATCATCGGCCCAAACGGCGCGGGCAAATCCACCCTGCTGAACGTACTGGTGGGCAAGCTGATCCCGGACACGGGGTCAGTGATGTTCGACGGGCAATCCGTTCTGGGGCGCAAGCCCCATGAAATCAACCAGATGGGCATCAGCCGCGTCTTTCAGACACCAGAGATCTTTGCCGATCTGACCGTCATGGAAAACGTGTTGATCCCCTGCTTTGCCAAGCGCGACGGGTCGTTCCGGATGCACGCCCTCGAAAGCGTCACAGATGAAACGGATATGATCGAGCAGGCGGAACAAATGTTGCTGGATGTGAACATGCAGGACAAACTGCGTGTGCACGCAGGCAGCCTGTCTCGCGGCGACAAACGGCGGTTGGAAATGGCGATGTGCCTGTCTCAGCAACCGCGCCTTCTGCTGCTGGATGAACCGACCGCTGGTATGGCGCGCGCCGATACCAACAACACGATCGACTTGCTGAAAGAGATCAAGGAAAAGCGCGACATCACCATGGCCATTATTGAACACGACATGCATGTGGTGTTCTCGCTGGCCGAACGGATCACGGTGCTGGCCCAAGGCACACCGCTGGTCGAAGACACGCCCGCGAACATCAAAGGCCACCCGAAGGTGCGCGAAGCCTACCTTGGCGAAAGTGACTGATATGACCCTGACCGAAGACCAACCTACAAATCCCACGCCCAAAGATTTCAGCGCGAATGCCAATAAAGCAGCGACAGCCCCGGCCTATTTCTCTGTTTGGGACATGCACGCCTATTACGGCGAAAGCTATATCGTGCAAGGCGTCAGCTTTAACGTCCACGAGGGCGAGATCCTTGCCCTTTTGGGGCGCAACGGGGCGGGCAAGACATCGACGCTGCGCGCCATTGCCCGGCTGGACGATCCCCAGATCACCCACGGCGAGGTCTGGCTGGATCACCACGCGATCCACAGCATGAAATCCTACGAAGCCGCAGGCGCAGGGATCCAGCTGGTGCCCGAAGACCGTCGCATCATCCCCGGCCTGACAGTCGAGGAAAACATCAAGCTGGCGCAGATCGTGCCGCCGATCGGCTGGTCACTTGACCGGATCTACACGTTGTTCCCCCGTCTTGGGGAACGGCGCACCCAAGAGGGTGTGACCCTTTCGGGCGGAGAGCAGCAGATGCTGGCCATCGCGCGCGCTTTGGCCCGCGATATCAAGCTGCTGTTGCTGGACGAACCCTACGAGGGTCTCGCCCCGGTGATTGTTGATGAAATCGAAAAGACGCTCAACATCATCAAAGAGCAGGGGATCACCACAGTGATCGTCGAACAGAACGCGATCCGCGCCTTGAAATTGGCGGACAGGGCCGTGATACTTGACACAGGCACCGTGGTGTTTGACGGCACCGCCCAAGAGGTTCTGGAAAACGACGCACTACGAGCCGAGTATCTGGCCATCTGACATATTTGCCTGACCTACTGCCACGCGCGCTTATGGGCCCTCTGGGTCCCGGCGCGCTGGCTCACCCCGAGACAGAGAAGACCGATCCTATGACTGATGCAATTCACCCCCCCTCCGACGATTTTGCCGCCAAGGCGCATGTGAGCGCGCAGCAGTACAAAGATATGTACGCCGCCTCGATCAGCGACCCGGATGCGTTTTGGGCAGAGCAGGCCAAGCGCATCGACTGGATGACGCCCCCGACCAAGATCAAAAACACCAAGTTCGCGCTACCGGATGTCTCGATCAAATGGTTCGAGGATGGGGTGCTGAACGTCTCGGCCAATTGCATCGACCGCCATCTTGCCACCCGTGGCGATCAGGTCGCGATCATCTGGGAACCCGACAGCCCGGATGAGGCCGCCAAGCACATTACCTACAAGGAACTGCACCGCGCCGTCTGCAAGATGGCAAACGTACTGGAAAGCCTCGGCGTTCGGCGCGGCGACCGTGTTGTCCTGTACCTGCCGATGATCCCAGAGGCCGCCTATGCCATGCTGGCCTGCGCGCGCATCGGCGCGATCCATTCCATCGTCTTTGCCGGGTTCAGCCCCGACGCGCTTGCCGCCCGTATCAACGGCTCTGCCGCCAAACTGCTGATCACCGCTGACTATGCCCCGCGTGGCGGCAAGCCGACTGCGCTGAAATCCAACGCGGATGCGGCGATGCTGCACGTGGTGCATGACGCAAAGATGCTGGTGGTCAAGCGCACTGGCGGGCAGACCACTTGGGTGCAGGACCGTGATTACGACTATAACGAGCTGGTGATGGAGGCCGATGACCACTGTCCCCCCGCCGCCATGAACGCCGAAGACCCGCTGTTCGTGCTCTATACCTCCGGCTCGACCGGGATGCCAAAAGGCGTCGTGCATTCGACCGGCGGTTATCTTGTCTATGCGGCAATGACCCATGAGATGACCTTTGACTACCACGAGGGCGACGTTTTTTGGTGCACGGCGGATGTGGGCTGGGTCACCGGCCACAGCTATATCGTCTATGGCCCGCTGGCCAATGGCGCGACCACGCTGATGTTCGAGGGCGTGCCGACCTATCCGGACGCGGGGCGCTTTTGGGCGGTCTGCGAAAAGCACAAGGTCAACCAGTTCTACACCGCCCCCACAGCGATCCGCGCCTTGATGGCAAAGGGTGACGATTTCGTCACGCCTTACGATCTGTCCAGCATCAAACTGCTTGGCACCGTCGGAGAGCCGATCAATCCAGAGGCCTGGAACTGGTACAACACCGTCGTCGGCAAGGGCAAATCGCCCATCGTCGACACATGGTGGCAAACCGAAACCGGCGGCCATTTGATGACCCCCCTGCCCGGCGCAATCGGGACCAAGCCCGGCTCTTGCACGCTGCCCTTCTTTGGGGTGCAGCCGATCATCCTCGACCCGCAATCGGGCGAAGAGATCACAGCCGTTGAGGCCGAAGGAGTGCTGTGCATCAAGGACAGCTGGCCCGGCCAGATGCGCACAGTTTACGGCGATCACGACCGGTTCATGAAGACCTATTTTTCGGATTACAAAGGCTATTACTTTACCGGCGACGGCTGTCGCCGCGACAAGGATGGCTATTACTGGATCACCGGGCGCGTCGATGACGTCATCAACATCTCGGGTCACCGCATGGGTACGGCAGAGGTCGAAAGCGCGCTGGTCGCGCACCCCAAGGTCTCAGAGGCCGCTGTGGTCGGCTATCCCCACGAGATTAAGGGACAGGGCATCTATTGCTATGTCACCCTGATGGGCGGAGAGGAATACACAGACGCGTTGAAGGTCGAGTTGCGCAACTGGGTGCGCAAGGAAATCGGCCCGATTGCCTCGCCCGACCTGATCCAATGGGCCCCCGGCCTGCCCAAGACGCGGTCTGGCAAGATCATGCGCCGCATCCTGCGCAAGATTGCAGAGAACGATCACGATGCATTGGGGGACATATCGACACTGGCGGATCCTTCAGTCGTCGAAGATCTGATCGACAAGCGGATGAACCGCTAGATCCGCTCTGCTCTCGATCCACCCAAAAAGACCAACCAGAGATCCCGGAGCAAGTCTGGGATCTTTTTCGCTTTGGGCTTGCCTCTGACGCCGTGGCCTCGCACAGTCGCGCCATCCCAAACACCGGAGCATTCCCCATGAACGGCGCCTCTTCTCTTGTCAAAACCCTGCTCGCCAGCGGTGTCGACACCTGCTTTGCCAATCCCGGCACCTCAGAGATGCACTTTGTCGCCGCGCTGGACGAGCATCCCGAAATGAACTGTGTCCTGTGCCTGTTCGAGGGCGGCACATCGGGTGCGGCGGATGGGTATTACCGGATGAAACGGGATGTGGCGGGGACCCTGCTGCATCTGGCGCCCGGCTTTGGCAATGCGTTCGCCAATATCCACAACGCCCGCAAAGCCAACTCTGGTATGGTGAATATCGTCGGGGACCATGCGGATTATCACCTTGCTTACGAAAGCCCCCTGAAAGGCGACATCATCGGCGTCAGCCAGTCGGTCAGCCACTGGACCCGCGTTTCGCCCGATGCGCTGTCCGTGGCACAGGATGGCGCGGCGGCCATTCGCGCGGCGCGGTCCAACAACGGGCAGATTGCGACACTGGTGCTGCCTGCGAACACGGCATGGGATCCGGCAGAGGCCGAGGCGGCTGCGCCCCCACCGCCGGCTTTGCACCGTCCGTCGACCGAACAGATCACAGCGGCAGCCGCTGGATTGTTCCAGCCGGGTGCGGCGCTGATGATCGGGGGCGAGGCACTATTCGGTACATTGCGCCATCTCGCTGGCAAGATCGCCGCCAAGACAGGCGCGAGACTGATGATGGACACGCTATTGCCGCGGATATCCAAAGGCGCGGGCGAACCGGTGACCGCACAACTGCCCTACCCTGTTCCGCCCAAGATGGCCGCCTTGGTGGACACGCGCTCTATCCTGCTGGTCGGCTCAAATCGCCCGGTGGCCTTCTTTGCCTATCCCGGCAAACCCAGCCTGCCCGAACCACCCGCCTGCACAATCACTGAACTCGCGCGCCCCGAAATGGACATTGCATGGACGCTGAACGCGCTGGCGGATGAGCTGGACGCCCATGGCGCGCAGGCCCAGACCTACGCGCTGGATCAGCCCGAACTGCCAGATGGCGCGATGACACTGGAAAAGGTCGGGGCAGTTCTCGCGAACCTGCTGCCTGAAAACGCGATCCTCGTGAATGAAAGCGTCACCTCTGGCTTTCACATCTTGCCCCCGCTGACCAGCGCCCGCCCGCATGACATTCTGGGCGGTACGGGGGGCGCGATCGGTATTGCCTTGCCCATGGCTGTTGGCGCCGCTGTCGCCGCGCCTGATCGCAAGATGGTGGTTCTGACCGGCGATGGCTCTGCCATGTATACCTTGCAATCGCTGTGGAGCATGGCGCGCGAAAATCTGGACATCACCGTGATCGTCTTTGCCAACAAGGGCTATCAGATCCTGCGCGATGAATTGCTGAACGTCGGCGTGCAAAGCTATGGCACCAATGCGCAGGCCATGTTCGACGTGGAAAAACCTGTGCTCGACTGGGTCGCGCTGGCCAAAGGACATGGCGTGCCCGGCACGCGTGCGGACGATCTGGACACGCTTATCAAGGCCTTGCGTGCCGGACTGGACAGCGATGGCCCCAGCCTGATCGAGTTGACCTGCCCCTGACGGCGCAGGTCTGAAAAGTTACGCGATCACTTCTCCAATCAGCATCTGCGGCTGGACATTGGTAACGTTGGGAATATCCGCCAGCACCGGCCCCGCCACCGCAAGAGCCTACCCCAGAATGTCACTTGTGGCAAAGGTCATCGTCGCAATCGCATAGGCGCCGGGCGGCATATCAGGCCCACTTGCAAGACCTTTGGTCGCGAGGGTGTTTTCAATGAACGCGCCCATGTGTTTGGCGACAAGCGGCATATGGGTGCCGAGATAATACTCGTAGTCAAACTGTGTATCGGAACCGATCGGATAGGTCACTTGTAAAGAAGCGAACATGTTGTGTTCCTTTTCAAAAACGTAGATCCATAGTCTAGCCGCTCATCTCAGTTTTGCCGCATAAAAAATAATGGCGCGTTAGCATGACCCGGAATGACCGCTTGCGCAAATTCAAAGACCTGCCCCATAGTGCATTCTGGCATTGATTGACTGAATTTACGGCATTTTTCGCGCGACTCACTCATGGAGCAAAGGATTATTAACCGCACAAATGACTGGCTGACCTTCCATCGGGTGCGCTTTGCGCAAAGCATTAACCCGGATTATTCATCGAGGCGAGGGTGTGTGATGGCGGCGGTAGCGTAAG
>CALGTJ010000012.1 GCA_937901435.1 uncultured Rhodobacter sp.
TAAATCGCTTGGTCTGACCCGCATCACATGGTGCGTTCTGCTGGCGATTGGGAACGAGGCACTGCGGCGTCCGTCCGAAATTGCACACTTCGTCGGGATTGACCGCACCGCGACCAGCCGCGCGTTGCGCCAGCTAGAAGGCGATGGGGTGATCAGCCGCGCCACAGGCGACAGCGACGGACGCACTCGCACAGTGGAATTGACGTCCAAAGGACGTGATCTACTGACCAAAGGCACGCCGATGGCCATTGAAAACAACGCGATCATGGAAACCCGCATTACGGCGGAAGAACGCATTCAACTATTAAATTTACTTAACAAAATCAATGAGGGAGAGGATATCTCTCTGGCGAGGCTGTAATGACCAAACTGTTTTCCTATCGCAATCGCCCCATGCATTTTGGCCCCTATCCGCTAGAGAAGATGCAACGCGTGTCGCGACTTGACGGGATGGATCGGCTTGCCCCCATGCAGGGCCTGTCGTTTCGCCGCCCAGAGGATCCGTTAAGCATTGTAAACGCGATGCAGGACTATCAGGCCATGCTTGACGCCACCCGCGATGGCATGGTCAAGCGAGAGCGCTCAGAAATCCCGGACGACCCAAAAGAACGCGCCAACCACCTGAAATCCTTTGGCTATTATTGTGACGCGGCGCAGGTTGGCGTGTGCGAAATTCCAACCTCTGCGCATCTTGACGAGACCATCAAGAACCCGGATGTCGATCGCCTTGCCGATAAGATCCGCACCATGCAACCCAAGTCGCTGGCCGCCGGGGTCGATGTGATCATGGCCGGTCTGAGGGAGTCGCTGCGACGCCCCCCCGAAGACTGTCGCCATCACACGCATGCTCTGGTGTTTCTCTATGACATGCCGCGCGATCCAGGCATCCGCGAAAAGGACGCCGACTGGATCAAGGATGCTCAGGCCCATCGCGCCGCCCTGCGCGCCGCTGAAACTGCGGTGACGCTGGCCAATTACATCCGGCTGTTGGGCTACGAGGCGCGCGCGCATTCCGCCGCCGCCTCTGATGTGCATCTGGACCAGATTGGCGTGGCTGCCGGGCTGAACTGGATCGAGGGCGACACGGCGGTCAACCCTTATCTGGGCCGTCGCTTTGGTCTTGCGGTGATCACGACCACGCTGGACATGACGCCCGACAAACCTTTATCGCGCAACCAGAAACCGGGCATGTCGTGGCACACCGGGCTGGGTCCGCACGCCCGCAACACGCTGAACCGCGACCCCTATGCAGAGCGGCAGTTTCGCAATGGGCCGCACCCCTTTGAGACGCTCAAACGCGTGGACGATCCGACCACTTATATCGACAAGCCCAACGTCGCCCGCGTGCCCAAACGCGCCAATATGTTCACGCGCTCGCTGTTTGGCGACCTCGGCAAGGCCGCACAAGAGGGCGCAAAGAACGGCAATTACGTGCGCAAATCCGCCAGCGCCTTTGCCTTTCGCCCCTCGCTGGGGGCCTTTATCCTGTTGCAGGACGGCGAGACAAAGGACGTCCACCCGGACACTTTAGACCCGCAACGCAACGCCGATAACATCAAGGCCGCGCTTTATTTTCTGGGCATTGACGCGGTGGGCCTGTCTGCCTGCCCCGACTGGACATGGTACAGCCACGACGCATCCGGCCAGCCGATCACCCCCTATCACACCCAAGCCATCAGCATGATCGTCGATCAGGGCCATGAAACGATGGATGGCGCATCCGGCGACGACTGGATCGCCTGTGCCCAATCCATGCGCGCCTATTTGCGCTTTTCTCTGCTGGGCGGCGTGTTGGCGCAGCATCTGCGCAATCTGGGGTATTCCGCGCGCCCCATACGGTGATGGACGACGAGGTTTTGCACCCGCCGCTGCTGTTGCTGAGCGGTCTGGGCGAGGTCAGCCGGATCGGAGAGGTCATTCTTAACCCTTTCCTCGGGCCGCGCCTCAAATCCGGGGTTGTGACGACAAACATGCCGATCACCCACGACCGGCCCATCGACTTTGGCCTGCAGAAATTCTGCGAGGCCTGCAACAAATGTGCCCGCGAATGTCCGTCTGGTGCGATCACTGCCGGGCCGAAACTGATGTTCAACGGCTATGAGATCTGGAAAAGCGACAGCCAGAAATGCACCACCTATCGTGTCAGCCAAAAGAACGGCGCCATGTGCGGGCGCTGCATGAAAACCTGCCCGTGGAACCTTGAGGGGCTGTTTGCGGAAAAGCCGTTTCGCTGGGCGGCGATGAATTTTCCGAAGGCGGCCAAGGGCTTGGCCAAGCTCGATGATATGCTCGGAAATGGAGAGATCAACCACGCAAAAAAGTGGTGGTGGGATCTGGAGATGGTCGAAGATGGCGGTTATGGCCCGGCCCGCGAGGTGCCCCACACGCGCGCGCTGTCCAAGGATCTGGACCTGACATACGACGACCAGACCCTTGCCGTTTACCCCGCTCCGCTGGCACCGCCGCCCTATAACTACCCCTTCCCCATGGACCGCGAGGCCGGGATCAAGGCCTACGCAGACATGATCCCAGCGGCAGAGCATAAACGCCGCCGCGCCGCCGGCACCCCGCCCGAACATATCTACACCGCCGATCAAAGCGAAAGCCCGGTGCTGCAAGTGGTGGTTTCCACGGTCGAGGCGATGACGGATGCTGTCACCAAATATGAGTTTTCTATGCCCGACGGCTCTGACATGCCCCCGGTTGCGGCGGGGGCGCATATTGATGTGGTCGTCGCCCCAGAGTTTTTCCGTCAGTATTCCCTGTCGGGCGATCCGGCGGATCGCAGCACATACCAGATCGCCGTATTGCGAGAGGATCAGGGCAAGGGCGGCAGCAAGCTGATGCACCGTATCTTTGAGGAAGGTCGCCGGGTCTTTATCTCGCGCCCCATCAACCATTTTCCTCTGCATGAGGACGCCAGTTTCACCTATCTGATGGGTGGCGGCATCGGCATCACCCCGATGATTGCCATGGCCCACCGCCTGCACCGGCTGGGCGCGGATTTTGCGATGCATTATAGCTGTTCAAAGCGCGCTAACGCCGGATTTCTGGATGACCTGCGCGATGTACCCTGGGCCGACCGTGTTCATCTGCATTTCTCTGACGAAGACACCCGCGCCGATCTGCACAAGGTCCTGAAATTCCGCGAGACGGCCCATGTCTATACCTGCGGTCCCGACCAGCCCGACTATATAGACCACGACTTTACCTTTAAACTCGCCCGCTCTGGCAAGACCGTTCAAGTCAAAGCCGATCAGCCCCCCACCGACGCCTTGCTGGCCGCAGGTATCCATGTGGATGTGAAATGCTCTGATGGTCTATGCGGCGTGTGCAAATGCACCGTTCTGGCAGGTGAGGTCGAGCACCGCGACTTTGTGCTGTCCAACAGGGCGCGTGCCACGCAAATGATCCTGTGCCAATCCCGCGCCGCGCAAAAGGGCGGCGTGATAGAGATCGACCTCTGACCGCTGCCCATCGTCAACCTGCGGCGGTGAGACCCCTTATGTCCAATGGATCTGCGCGCCCCCCGGCAAGGACTGTCGCGCCTGCATCGGGGTGTCATAGCTCAGGCCTTGGGACTCGCAGAATGCGATGATCCAGGCGTCATCCATCGCCAGAAAATCCAGAACCGAGATCAGAAATGCCGGGTCGCTGGCCTGTGCGCGGATGTCATCGGCGCTTGACCCGGTTGCGGCCAGAAACACCGGCATCAAATCGTCATTGCCCGCAAGCCAGCCCAAGGCCTGCACCGCGATCATTTCGGCACGATCCTGCTGCATTTCTCTCACCTTCGTTTCGTGAAACCAAATTTTAACCAATCCCAGCGATACATGAATAACAAGAGCCAGTTTTAACTTAATCAAGAGAGAGATGATGCCAGGCCGCATAGTGATCGCAGACGATGTGCCCACACACCGCATTATCCTCAAGGCGCGGCTAAGTGCTGCGGCCTATGACATCACCACGACGGCCAGCGGTGCCGAAACCCTTGCCGTTGTGCAGGCCGATCCACCGGACCTGATCATCCTCGCCAACAGTCTGTCCGCGCATAGCGGAAAGGACCTGTGTCGTCGGCTGAAATCGAACCCGACAACGGCCATGGTTCCGATCATCCTGCTGTGCGATCTGCCGCCATGTTCAACGCGACTTGCAGGATTACAGGCCGGGGCGGATGTCGTAATGGATCGTTTGCCCGAAGACCGCCTTTTGCGCGCGCGCATCCGCAATCTGATGCACCGACGCGCCAGTGAGGACGAATTGGCGCGCGCCGGATCAGAGGGCAAGACCTTTATGATGGCCGAAGCTGCGCTGACATTTGTTCCGCTTGGCCAGATTGCGATCATCGCGCCCAGCCTGTCCGAGGGTCTGAGGTGGCGCAATGAATTGGCCATCTGTCTGCGCGACCGGATCACTGTGCTGGATCCTCAAACCGCTTTAATGGCTCTTTCGACACAACCTGCACCCGACGCGGTGATTATCGCGGAAAATCCCGCCATGCCCGGCGAGGCAATAACGCTGTTGTCCGATTTACGCTGCCAGACTGCGACATTGCGGGCCGCAATCATCGTGATTCAAGCCGCGCCCAACACCGAACACGCGATCATGGCGTTGGACCTTGGGGTCAGCGACATGTTGCACCACGGGTTTAATGCACCGGAACTTGCCATGCTTTTGCGCCGGGAACTGGCGCGCAAATCCCGCGATGACAAGACCCGTGCCGCCCTGAAAGACGGATTGCGCCTTGCTGCGACGGATCCGCTAACAGGGCTGTACAATCGCCGCTACGCCCTGTCCCAACTGACCCATGTGGGCCAGATGGCGGCCGACACCGGCGAAGAATTTGCAGTTCTGGTGCTGGATCTGGACCGCTTCAAGCGGATCAATGACCTGTATGGCCACGCCTCTGGCGATGCGGTTCTGGTCGAACTTTCGGCGCGGATGGAACGCAGCTTGCGACGTGATGACTTTCTGGCGCGCATCGGCGGCGAAGAGTTTCTGGCGGTCATTCGCAATTGCGATCTGTCAGCCGCCCAAACCGCCGCCGAACGATTGCGCGCGGCAGTGGCGTCAGAGCCTGTCGAACTGCCCGGCGGGCGCGGTTTTGTGCCCGTGACGCTAAGTATTGGTCTTGTCATCGGCATCCGCGCGACCAGTTGTGACGCCAGTACGCTGATCGATTTGGCCGATCGCGGGCTTTATACAGCCAAGGCAGATGGGCGCAATCAGGTGACGGTGTGCAAGACCGCCGCCTGACACGCCGGATGCCATTTATTTCTTGCGACGTCCCCGCTGCAAAGCCTCTGCCAGTTTATTCGCATAGGCCACCCGTTCGTCCGGGCTCATCACGGTGATGCGGTCCAGCAGGATCCGCTTGCCAAGCGCCTGACGTTCGGAAATCCGGTCCTGCTGCGCCACAACAAGACGTTCGACCTCTGAGGGATCATAGGGCTCTGCGCGCAGCGCCGTCAGAATCGCCTCGAATTGGCTGCGAATACGCGTCCGGTTTTCGCGAAAAGACCCCTCTGCCCCGCGCATCGCCTCGCGCAAGGCCCGTTGATCCTCGCGCGGCAACGCCCAGACGAAAGGCCCAAAGCCCAGATCGCGCAGGGCCGGATTGCGGTCCCGGTCGCGCGGCCCGCCGATCAGCACGCCAGCCACCAGTCCGACCACAAGCAGATTGAACGCCAGCGAGACGAACAGCAGGATTTTGCCCCAGGACCGTGGGGGCTTTTGCCCCGGTGTAGCTGCCACAGTTGGATCACTCATTGCCTTATCCCTCGACCAGAATATCGCCAAACGACGGCAGGAAATCCTCGACCTGATAGCCAAGACTTGAGGTCAGATAGCCCCCGGTCCACTGGTCCAGCGTGTCTGGCGTTCCGATCCCGATCATCAGGCCCGAGACGGTCGCAACCGCCAGACCCGCCGCGGCGGGCCAGCCCCCGATCATACCCAGCAGGTTGGCAATCCAGCCACCTTCAGCCTTGGCCGGGCGCGTTGCGGCAACAGTCGGCGCGCGCGGCATTTCCGCCATGGCGTCGGCCAGAATGCGCGCCATGAAATCCTCTGACGCGGCGGGTGGCACATCGCGGGCCACCGCAAAGACCCCTTCGAGTTCCGCATCATTCAAGGGTTTTTTATCAACCATCTTCATACCCCAGTTCTGCACGTCGACCTGCCAAAAGCGCGGCCAATGCGCGTTTGCCCCGAGCGGTCAGACTTTCCACCGCCTCGACGCCTATGTCCATCACCACCGCGATCTCTGGGTTGGTCAACCCTTCGATATGGCGCAAAATTACCGCTTGTCGCTGTCGCTCTGGCAAAGAACCCAGCGCGGTTTCCAGCGCCATCGCACGCGCGGCCTCTTGTAATCCAGCCTCGGCGCCGGGTGTGTCGTCCTCTGGCTCTGGCACCGAATCCAGCGCCACACCGCGCGTTTTGCGCAATCGATCTGTGCAGAGGTTGGACACCACGCGGTACAGCCAGGTTGTGACCTTGGCCTCGCCCTGCCGCCAGTCCGGCGCTTGCCGCCAAAGCCGCAGCATGGCTTCTTGTGCCACATCTTCGGCCTCGGCCCGGTCACCGCCCAACATCCGCGTCGCAAAGCCCAAAACGCGCGGGGTCAGCCGCAGGGTCAGCGCACGCGCCGCACTGGCATCGCCATTGCCATAGGCGATCAGCAAGGCCTCGTCCGAGACGTCATTTTGCGCGTCAAAAGCCAAATTCATCTTACCCTTGGCCGTACCCCGAAACGGATCGTTCAGCAATCACTGGTCACAGAGGCCAGAGCAAACACCCCCGGCCTCTGTCGATTAATCGTACACCCTTGTCAGATCAGTTCTGGCCTCGGCCCCACCCGTTGTGACCGCCCTTATGACCGCCTTTGTAGTGGCCGCCACGTTCTCCTCCATGGTTGCCGCCGCGGCGAAACATGCCTTTGGCGGCATCCGCTTCGGCCTGAGTGATTGTGCCATCACCATCGGCATCAAGGCGCTCGAACATCATTTCCATGCGGCCGCCTTTGGCAAGGGCGGTTGCCTCTTCGAGGCTCAGCACCCCGTCGCCATCGGTATCGTGGCGCGCGATGCGATCCGCGATCCGGTCAGCCTGACGTTTGGCCCGCATTTCAGCCTGACGCGCCTCTTGGGCGGCGGTCATTTCCTCGACGCTCAGGTTTCCGTCTCCGTCTGTGTCGGCAGCCGCAAAACGCGCAGCGGCGGCACCGTCGATTTCGGCCTTTGTGATCACGCCGTCCTTGTCCAGATCGAAGTTCTGGAACATCATCGCGCCGCGTGCCTCGCGCGGGCCCTGGCCCTGGCCGCGATCATGGGCTGTTGCGACAACGGCGGTGGACGCGATTGCGATCAGAGCGGCGCCTGCAAAAAGTGACTTACGGGTCATGGTCGTCTCCTTCGGTTTCAGTCAATTCACCAAGGCGTCTTGCCCGGTGTTATGCTACTCAAACGGGCGACCGCGCGGGTTCCGTCGCAAAAAGATCAAAATATTTGCAGCCAGCGCGACAGACCGCCGCAAGGACATTCCGTCATCTCGTGGATTTACGGTGCTGCGCTATTCTCGGCGCATCGATTTTGAGGTGATGATATGTACGACGGCAACAACATGATCGCAGAGCGCAAGGTCAAGCCCGCCATGTGGCGAGGCTGGCGCAGGCGTTGCCCAAACTGTGGGTCTGGCCCAATGTTGCGCGGCTATCTGAGGGTGCGTGATACCTGCCCTGTGTGTGGCGAAGCCTTGCATCATCACCGCGCCGATGACGGTCCAGCCTACCTGACAATCGTCATTGTAGGGCATCTGATGGCCCCGTTGATCCATGTTGCCTTTACCACCTATCGGCCAGAACCTTTGGTGCTGGCGACGGTGTTCTCTGTTGGATGTGTCGGGCTTTCCCTGTATCTCTTGCCCAGATTGAAGGGGATGATCGTTGGCATCCAATGGGCCAAGCGGATGCATGGCTTTGGGAGCGCAACCTAAAGATCGTCCTCCGTTAGAGGGGATTTCGATTTGGACAAGACCGCACTCCGCAATGCAGCGACGCTGATCCTTGTCAGGGACGCTGCAACAGCGCCGCGCATTCTGATGGGGCAGCGTGGGGCGCAGGCGGCCTTTATGCCCAACCGCGTGGTCTTTCCCGGCGGGGCCGTGGACGTGGATGATCACGCTGTGCCTTTTGCCAATGCTCTGCCCGAACCCTGTGTGTCGCGAATCGCGCAGGATAGCGAAGGCGGGCTTGCGCCCGGCCTCTTTGCCGCCGCCATCCGGGAATTGTGGGAAGAAACCGGGCTATTGCTGGGCGCGCCGGGCACATGGGTCGGTGACGTGCCCGAGGA
>CALGTJ010000013.1 GCA_937901435.1 uncultured Rhodobacter sp.
GTCCCGCTGGGCGTCATCGCCGCGTGGAAGCATGGCACGCTGATTGACCGCTTTGTGATGCTGCTGTCGGTGCTGGGCTTTTCGATCCCGGTCTTTGTCATCGGCTATCTGATGATCGCCTTTTTCTCGATGGAACTGAAATGGTTCCCGGTGCAGGGCTTCAAACCCATAGGCGACGGCGTTGGCCCGTTCCTGTCGCGCATTGCCCTGCCAACCTTTACGCTGACGCTGCTATACATTGCGCTGATCGCAAGGATCACGCGGACCTCGATGCTGGAAATTCTGGGTGATGATTACATTCGCACCGCCCGCGCCAAGGGCCTGCCCGAAAGCCGGGTTCTGATGCGCCATGCGCTGCGCAATTGTTCGGTGCCGATCATCACCGTGATTGGCATCGGCTTTGCCCTGATCATTTCCGGCGTGGTGGTCACCGAAAGCGTGTTCAACCTGCCCGGATTGGGGCGTCTGACCGTGGATGCGGTTCTGGCGCGGGATTATCCGGTCATTCAGGCGGTGATCCTGCTGGCCTCGCTGATTTACGTGGTGATCAACCTGCTGATCGACATTGCCTATGTGCTGCTTGACCCGAGGATCCGTTACTCATGAGCGACCAGACCACAACCCTTGCGCCCCGCGACACGGTCACTCTGTTCGCCCGTGTGGGCGGCATCGTGACCTCTGGTCCGGTCGTGATCGTTGCGACCGTTTTGCTGACGATTGTCGTCTTGGCCGCGATCCTTGCGCCTTGGATCGTGCCCCATGATCCGGTGCGCCTGACCCCGTCCGTGCGACTGAAACCCCCGAGTGAGGTGCATTGGCTGGGCACGGACGCCTTTGGGCGCGATCTGTTCTCGCGCATCGTCTATGGCGGGCGGATTTCGCTGGTGGTCGGTGTGGGCGCGGCGATTTTCGCAGTGGCTGTGGGTTTGGTGCTGGGTCTGCTGGCCGGC
The DNA here is from genome assembly GCA_937901435.1 of uncultured Rhodobacter sp. The sequence goes on from CALGTJ010000013.1 coordinate 951, forward strand.
TATATCCGCTGGCTGGATGCGGTGCTGATGCGGATGGTTGACGGGCTGATGGCGATCCCCAACATTCTGCTGGCCATTGCGATTGTCTCGCTGTGGGGGGCAAGCCTTTGGACGGTGTTGGTCGCCATCACCATCCCCGAAGTGCCCCGCGTGGTGCGATTGGTGCGCTCTGTGGTCTTGTCAGCCCGCGAAGAACCTTACGTAGAGGCGGCCATTGCAGCGGGGTCCTCGACCTTGCTGATCATGCGGCGGCACCTGCTGCCCAATACCATCGCGCCGCTGATCATTCAGGGCACCTACATCTGCGCCAGCGCGATCCTGACAGAGGCGATCCTGTCGTTCCTTGGGGCGGGCATCAATCCAGAGACGCCAAGCTGGGGCAATATCATGGCCGAGGGTCGGATCTATTTCCAGATCAATCCGGGGATCGTGTTGTGGCCCGGTCTTGTGGTGTCGGTCGCGATCCTGTCGATCAACCTGTTGGGGGATGCGGTGCGCGATGCCCTTGATCCGCGCATGGCCCAGAGGGGGATCGAGAGATGAGCGAGACACTGCTGGAGATCAACGACCTGCGTATTGCGCTGGAAGGGCGGCCTGACCAACAGGTCGTAAAAGGGCTGAACCTCAAGATCGAGCCGGGCCAGACCATGTGTCTGGTGGGCGAAAGCGGGTCTGGCAAATCCCTGACCGCACTGGCGACCATGGGGCTGCTGCCAAAGGTGCTGCAGCCGATTTCGGGGCAGATCCTGCTCAAGGGCGAGGATATGCTGACCTCGAACCCGAACCGGATGCGCGCGCTGCGGGCGACCTCCATGTCGATGATCTTTCAGGAACCGATGACGGCCCTGAACCCGGTCGCGCGTGTCGGCCAGCAGATCGAGGAGGTGCTGGAGTTTCACAGCGACCTGTCCCAATCCGAGCAACGCAAACGCGTGCTGGAGATGATGGAAGCGGTGCATCTGCCCGACGTCGAGAAGCTGTACAAAAGCTATCCGCATCAATTGTCCGGCGGGCAGCGCCAGCGCATCATGATTGCGATGGCGCTGATCATGCGGCCTCAGTTGTTGATCGCGGACGAGCCGACAACCGCGCTGGATGTGACCACGCAGGCGCAGATCCTGACCCTGATCCGCGAGTTGCGCGAACAACAGGGATCGGCGGTGCTGTTCATCACGCATGACATGGGCGTGGTGTCCGAGATTGCCGATGATGTGACCGTGCTGAAACTGGGCGAAGTGATGGAGACGCAAGCGGTCGATGCCCTGCTGCGACGCCCACAGACCGATTACACCCGCGATCTGCTGCGCTCTGTGCCCTCGCAGGTGCCCCGCATGGCGCGGGCCGAGCAATCGGATCAGATCGTGCTGGCGACAGACAATCTGTGCAAGACCTATGGCGGGGGTGGTTTGTTCAAAAAGGCGCGAGAGGTGAAGGCGGCGCAGGACGTGACGCTGAGCCTCAACAAGGGGCGCACGCTTGGGATTGTGGGCGAAAGCGGGTCGGGCAAATCGACCGTGGCGCGCTGTATCATGCGGCTGATTGATCCGACCTCGGGCGTGATCACCGTGGGCGGCAAGGATATCGCGACGCTGACCCAGAAAGAGCTGAAACCCCAGCGCAAGAACATCCAGATCGTGTTTCAGGATCCCATGCGCTCGCTGAACCCACGCATCGAGGTGGGCGAGTCGATCATCGAAGGCCCGCTGAACTTTGGCGTCTCGCATAGTGACGCGATGAAGCGCGCGCGCGAGTTGCTGGATCTTGTTGGCCTGCCTGCAAGCGCGGTCGATCGCTTTCCCCACCAGTTCTCTGGCGGGCAACGCCAACGCATCGCCATTGCGCGCGCCTTGGCGATGGACCCGGATGTGCTGGTCGCGGACGAGGCCGTGTCGGCGCTGGATGTTTCGGTGCAGGCGCAGGTGCTGGATCTGCTGGCAGATCTGCAAAAGCGGCTGGGTCTTGGCATCCTGTTCATCACGCACGATCTGGGCGTTGCCGCGCAGATCTGTGACGATGTGGTTGTCATGCAGCATGGGCGCATCGTCGAATATGGCCCCGCTGGCACCGTGCTGGGATCGCCGCAGCAAGAGTATACCAAAGCCCTGATCGCCGCCGCGCCCGGCCGGCACTGGGATTTCGCCAATTTCCGCCCCTTCGCCGAAGCGGGCTAAGGACAACACAAGGACAAGACCCATGGGCATTCTGCCAATCATTGCCGACAGCACGGACGAGTTGACCGCGATTTTCAAGGATCTGCACGCGCACCCCGAAATCGGCTTTCAGGAAAAGCGCACCGCCGCGATTGTTGCGCAAAAGCTGCGCGACTATGGCGTGGACGAGGTGCATGAGGGCGTCGGGATCACAGGAGTCGTGGGGTTGATAAAGGGCAAGGGCGACAGTTCCCGCCGCATCGGTCTGCGCGCCGATATGGATGCGTTGCCGATCCATGAGGAAACCAACCTGCCCTATTCGTCCAAGACCCCCGGCGTGATGCACGCCTGCGGGCACGATGGGCACACAACGATGCTATTGGGCGCGGCCAAACACCTTGCCGAAACGCGCGATTTTTCCGGCACCGCCGTGCTGATCTTTCAACCCGCCGAAGAGGGTCTGGGTGGGGCGCGCGGCATGCTGGCTGATGGGCTGTTCGACCGCTTTCCCTGCGACGAGGTCTACGGGATGCACAACTCGCCGAGCGGAGAGTTGGGCCGCGTTGGCATCTGCAAGGGTGCGGCCATGGCGGGGGCGTCCTTCTTTGACATCACCATCCAAGGGAAGGGCAGCCACGCCGCCATGCCGCAGCAATCGCGCGACCCGTTGGTGATCGCCTCGGCGCTTGTGGGCAGCTTGCAAACCATCCTGTCGCGCAATGTGGCGCCCTTGGACACTTGCGTTCTGTCGGTCACGCAACTGCACGCCGGATCCGCCTATAATATCGTACCGGACACCGCGACGCTGGCAGGCACCATCCGCTATTTCAAGGATGAGGTCATTGAGTTGGCCGAAACCCGGATGCGTGAATTATGCGCGGGCTTTGCCGTGGCTTACGGCGTCGAGATCCGCGTCGATCTGCGCAATATCTTTGACGTGCTGATGAACGATCACGCCTTGTCAGACGCCTACCTAGAGGCCGCCACCGATATCGTCGGGGCTGAAAACATCTCCAGCACCGACCAGCCCGCCACCGGGTCAGAGGACTTTGCCGATATGCTAAAGGTTGTCCCCGGCGCCTACTGCCGCGTGGGTCACACGGGCACCACCGGGCTGCACAACCCCAGCTTTTTCCTCGACCCCGAAATCCTGCCCGTGGGCGCCTCGATCATGGCCCGTATCGCAGAGCGGCGCATGGCGGGTTGAGGTCACAAAGGTGGCGCAACTTGGCCGCATCATCCTCTACACGAAAAAGACCGAAGAAATGATCGCCTTTTACTGCAAGTTGTTCGGCTTTGAGG
>CALGTJ010000014.1 GCA_937901435.1 uncultured Rhodobacter sp.
TCATTGATTCAGAGATCAACAAACCGCGCAAGAGGGGGTGAGTAATTACCTGCGTTTTGTTGATTGTGATCGTATCTCCATCGGTCACAAAGGCCGTGCCTGTCAAAACACGCGGCTCTATTAATGTATGCGCAATTTCTCGCTTGAAAGGCTGCATCTGAACGTTTTGGATCGGGTTCGGGTATTTGCGCTGTGTCGGCTGCCAAGTGGGCGGTGGCAATGGGTCCGAGTGATCCACTGACTTATTTTTTCGTTGAGAGCGACTTGATCGCAAAGCCATCACGATTACGACGATGAAAAACAATCCGATCAACAGGTTTTCCATAGCCACCTCAATTCAAAGAATCTTTTGCACGCTCAATATCAATTATTTTCTTGGTGTTTTAAAGTTTATTCTCGAGTGGGCATATATCGGAATTGGCCAACATTATTTTTGATCTGAAACCCACACGAAACTAAATATTTACGATTTGGGCGTAAGCCACATTTGACGCAAGTGCTGTTTGTCCGGCGGGTCACCACTAAACGTCAGCTGAGTGTCGGAACAATTGACTTTGAAATGATAGCAAGGGTTCGCAATTCACATCGAAAAACTGGTTCCACACCCACAGCTTGACGTCGCATTGGGGTTCTCGATCACGAACCGCGCGCCGATCAGCTCTTCGGAAAAATCAATGACGGCGTTGGCGAGGAAGGGGAGGGAGACTTCGTCGACGACGACTTTTTGCCCCGCGCCTTCCAGCACGAGGTCATCGGCGGCGGGTTCGGCCAGCGAGATGTCGTATTGAAAGCCAGAGCATCCGCCGCCATCCACGGCGACGCGCAGGGCTTTGCCATCGGCGGCGGCCCCGATTTCGGCGAGGCGGGCGAAGGCGCGGTCGGTGACTTTGGGGGGCAGGATCATGGGTGTGTCCTCATCAATTTTTAAGTATTTGCCCGTATTTGAACAGGGGCAGGTCATTGGGGCGTTTAAGTGCCCGACAAAACTGAATATATGGAGGGCGGGACAGAACGACAAGGACAGCGTGATGATGCAATCTTACGCGGCACGGGCGGATCAGTCGCGCGGGCGGCTTTATCCAGAGGATGAGAGCCTGTTTCGGTCGTGCTTTCAGCGGGACCGCGACCGGATCATCCATGCGAGCGCCTTTCGACGGCTGAAACACAAGACGCAGGTTTTCATTGAACACGAGCGCGATTATTTTCGCACGCGGCTGACCCATTCGATCGAGGTGGCGCAGGTGGCGCGCACGATTGCGCAGGCTTTGGGGCTGAATATCGAGCTGACAGAGGCGGTGGCGCTGGCGCATGATCTGGGGCATCCGCCGTTCGGGCACACGGGCGAGGACGCGCTGGCGCGGCTGATGGCGCCTTACGGCGGGTTTGATCACAACGCGCAGGCGATCCGCATCGTGACCTCGCTGGAGCGGCATTACGCGGAATTCGACGGGCTGAACCTGACGTGGGAGACGCTGGAGGGGATCGCCAAGCATAATGGTCCAGTCACGCCTTTACGGCGCGATGGTCCAGTCACGCCCCTATGGGGCGATGGGCCGGTTACGGGCGAAATCCCCTATGCCTTGGCGGATTACAACGCGCGGCATGATCTGGAATTGCACACCTATGCGAGTGTCGAGGCGCAGGTGGCGGCATTGGCGGATGATGTGGCCTATAACAGCCATGACTTGCATGACGGGCTGCGGGCCGAATTGTTTTCGACTGATGAGTTGGCGGAATTGCCGCTATTGGATGGCTGTTTTGCCGAGGTGGATCGGCTGTACCCCGGGTTGAACTATTACCGCCGCCGTCACGAGGCGCTGCGGCGGTTCTTTGGTGTTCTGGTCGAGGATGTGATCACACAGGCGCAGGGGCGTCTGGCGGAATTGCAGCCCGAGACGGCGATGGATATTCGCCTTGCCGGCCGGCCCATGGTGCAGTTTTCGCAAGATGTGTGGCGCGATCTGAAGGTGACGCGAGCCTTTCTGTTTCACCGCATGTACCGGGCACCTGCCGTGGTGATCGAGCGCGAGCGGGTGACAAAGGCTTTGGACGCGCTGTTTCCGCTGTTTATGGCAGAGACGGATCTGCTGCCAAAGCAATGGCGCAAGGATGTGGCCGAGGCGGAGGGAGAGACCGCGATTGCGCGTATCGTTGTGGATTACATCGCCGGAATGACGGATCGCTTTGCCTTGCAGGAATATGAGCGGCTGTGCCCGTGTTGAACCTTTGATCATCTGACCGAAATGAGTGCCCGTGCCGGGCACGCTTGTCTGGCATCTGCGATGCGGTTGGGGGCGCTGCCCCCGCGTCTGTGACGCTCCCCCGGAGTATTTTGACCAAGATGAAGCGCCGGAGGGCGGGGCGGCGTTGACCTTGGCGCGGGGCATGCTACACCGCGCGCAACCCTAGAGGACGCTGAAACATGAACCTGTTTTCCGATATTCGCGCGCTTGTGGTGGATCAATTGGCGGCCATGGTGGCGGCGGGTGATTTGCCCGATGGTCTGAGCTATGATGCTGTGGCGGTCGAGCCTCCGCGCGACGCGGCGCATGGGGATATGGCGACCAATGCGGCGATGGTCCTGGCCAAGCCTGCGGGCAAGAAGCCGCGCGAGATTGCGGATGCGCTGGCGGCGCGGTTGATCAGCGATGCGCGGGTTGTTTCGGCGGAGGTGGCGGGGCCGGGGTTCTTGAACCTGCGGCTGGATCCGGCGATCTGGAGCGGGCTTGTGACGGCGGCTTTGGGCGCGCCTGAGGCCTATGGGCGCTCTGATATGGGCGGTGGCAAGCGGGTCAATGTGGAGTATGTCTCTGCCAATCCGACCGGACCCTTGCATGTGGGTCACACCCGCGGCGCGGTCTTTGGCGATGCCTTGTCTGCCCTGCTGGCTTATGCGGGCTATGATGTGACGCGTGAGTATTACATTAACGACGGTGGCGCACAGGTCGATGTTCTGGCGCGCTCTGCATTTGAACGCTATCGCGAGGCCTGCGGGTTGCGCCTTGAGATCGCCGAGGGTCTTTATCCGGGTGACTACCTTGTGCCTGTTGGTGAGGCGATCAAAGAGAAATATGGCGAGAGTCTGCTGGATCAGGGCGAAGAGGTCTGGCTGGAGGATTTGCGCGACTTTGCCACCGAAAAGATGATGGATCTGATCCGCGAGGATCTGGCGCTTTTGGGCGTCAAGATGGATGTGTTTTATTCGGAAAAATCGCTATACGGCACGGGCCAGATTGAGGCGGCGATCAAGGATCTTGACGGCAAGGGCTTGATCTATCGCGGTACGCTTGAGCCGCCCAAGGGCAAGATGCCCGAAGACTGGGAACCGCGCGAGCAGACCCTGTTCCGCTCGACCGCGCATGGCGATGATGTGGACCGGCCGATCCAGAAATCCGATGGCGGATGGACCTATTTCGCGCCCGACATCGCCTATCATTATGACAAGGTTTCCAGAGGGTTCGACGCGCTTATTGATGTGTTCGGGGCCGATCACTCGGGCTATGTCAAGCGAATGAAGGCGGCGGTTTCCGCGCTGTCGGATGGTAAAGTGCCGCTGGATATCAAGCTGTGCCAGCTGGTGCGCCTGTTCAAGAATGGTGAGCCGTTCAAAATGTCCAAACGGGCGGGTAATTTCGTCACGTTGCGCGATGTGGTCGAGCAGGTGGGGCGCGATGCCACGCGGTTCGTGATGTTGACGCGCAAGAACGACGCGCCGCTGGATTTTGATTTCGACAAGGTGCGCGAGCAATCCAAGGACAACCCGGTGTTCTATGTGCAATACGCCAATGCCCGCGTGCATTCTGTGCTGCGCAAGGCGGCCACGGCAGGTGTGGTGCTGGTCGACACGCCCAAGCTGGAGGATGAGGCAGAGTTCACGCTGGCCAAGAAGCTGGCCGAATGGCCGCGTCTGGTCGAGATTGCGGCGCGCACCAACGAGCCGCATCGCATCGCGTTTTACCTGTTTGAACTGGCCTCTGACTTTCACGGACTGTGGAACAAGGGCAACGACAAACAGCATCTGCGCTTTCTGCAAGAGGGCGACAATCTGGCCTCGGCAGAAAAAATTGCGCTGCCAAGAGCCGTCGGAGTTGTTATTTCGGCAGGTCTTGGTATTCTAGGTGTGACCCCGGTCGAGGAAATGCGCTGAATAACAAGCGTAGCCCGGCCATCAGGGTCTTGAGCAGGTAACCAGACTGGCCGCGTTTCGACGTAGGTTGGCAGTGAGGCAGTGATGGCACAATTGGATCTGGGCGGAGCCGCCGAGATCGCTCATAGGGGCGATCCGGGGGCCTTTTCGACTCTCGTGAACTGGACGGGTGCGTTGATGTCGGTGGCTTTGGTCGCCGGGCTTGGCGTTTGGGGCTATAAATTGATGGTGCGCGACGTCAGCGGGGTGCCGTTGGTGCTGGCGCTAGAGGGGCCGATGCGGGTTGCTCCGGATGATCCGGGGGGGCTGCGCGCGGCGCATCAGGGGCTGGCGGTGAATTCTGTGGCAGCAGACGGGGGCACAGAGGCCCCGGCGGATCGACTGATCCTTGCGCCTGCGCCGATAGAGTTAAGCAGCGAAGACCTGCCGCGACCCAAACTGGCCGCCCCTGCGGACACAAAGCCCCCGGCAGACGATATGGCCTCTTTGGTGGAAAGCCTGACCCAGGGCGTGACCCCGTTGAGCGGTGTCGTCGGTGCGCCTCAACCTGACTTGAGCGCCCTGATCTCGCCCGAGGGCGACGACAAGATCGTTCCGGCCTCTGTGCGCGGCGTGTCGGTGTCGCCCTTGCCCCGGCTGCGTCCCGTCGGGGATTTGCAGGCAGAGGCGATCGCCAACAGCGTTGCGCGCGCCACATCCGGGCCGATCGCCGAGGTTGATCCCACATCGATCCCGGTAGGCACGCGTCTGGTGCAGTTCGGCGCCTTTGACAGCCCAGAGGCCGCGCGCGCCGAATGGGTCAAACTTGATGGGCAGTTCACGGATTTTCTGACCGATAAGAAACGGGTTGTGCAGCGGGCCTTGTCGGGTGGCAAGACATTTTACCGTCTGCGCGCCATGGGCTTTGACGATATTAACGACGCGCGGCGCTTTTGTTCGGCCATGCTGGCAGAGCGTCAGGCCTGCATTCCTGTCGTCACACGCTAATGGGCGGCGGGCACGTCGGTGAAGCGATCGGTGCAACGATCCTTGGCTGCTTTGGCCCAAGGCTGCGTCCTGATGAGCGGTCGTTTTTCGCGCAGGCCCAGCCTTGGGGCTTTATTCTGTTTGCGCGCAATCTGGAAACGCCGGATCAGGCGCGCCGTCTGACCGATAGCTTGCGCGATGCGGTGGGGCGCGATGTCCCGATCCTGATCGACCAAGAGGGCGGGCGGGTGCAGCGCATCGGGCCGCCGCACTGGCGTCAATATCTGCCGCCTTTGGATCAGGTGGCGGCCACCGGGCAACACAGCGCGCGCGCCATGTATCTGCGGTTTCGCCTGATCGCGGCGGAATTGCTGAATATCGGGATCGACGTGAATTGCGCGCCGATGTGTGATATCGCAGAGGACTGCACCCATGCTTTCCTGCGCAACCGCTGCTATGGCACCGACGCGACGGCCGTCACCGACAATGCCCGCGCCGCCGCACAGGCCTTAATGGATGGCGGTGTGCTGCCGGTTATGAAACACATGCCCGGCCATGGCCGCGCCTTTGTGGACAGTCATTTGACTTTGCCCGTGGTGCATGATGACGCTGAGACATTGCGCACCCGCGATTTTGCGCCGTTTCGCGCGCTCAATCACCTGCCGATGGCGATGACGGCCCATATCGTTTACACTGCTTTTGATGCGGCGCAGCCTGCGACCACGTCGGCGGTGATGAACGATTTGATGCGCAACGAGCTTGGGTTTGACGGGCTGATGATGAGTGATGACATCTCTATGCAGGCGCTCAGCGGCGATCTGGCGGAACGCTGCCGGGCAACGCTGGCGTCTGGCTGTGATCTGACGCTGCATTGCTCTGGGGATCTGGGCGAGATGGTCGAGGTCGTCGAGGCCTCAGGCGCGTTGCAGGGTCCGTCTTTGCAGCGGGCAGAGGCGGCACTTGCCGCCCGGTGCGCCCCGCAACCCCTTGATATCGCAGTCTGCGAGGCAGAGCTTGCCAGATTGCTAGAGGCCCCGGCATCCATGGTGCTGAACGAGGCTGGTCATGGCTGAGGCCAGGCCGTTCGACAGTGTCAGCGATGTTGACGCACGTCGTGCGGCAGAGGCCCTTATCGTCGATGTGGATGGGTTCGAGGGCCCGCTTGACCTGCTGCTGACCCTGTCGCGCACGCAAAAGGTCGATCTGCGCGCGATTTCGATCCTCGCCTTGGCAGAGCAATATCTGGGCTTTATCGACCGCGCCAAAAGCCTGCGGCTGGAACTGGCGGCGGATTATCTGGTGATGGCGGCGTGGCTTGCCTTTCTGAAATCGCGCCTCTTGCTGCCGCCTGATCCCTCCGACGATGGGCCGTCTGGCGAAGACCTTGCGGCCCATCTGGCCTATCAGCTGGAACGCCTCGCCGCGATGCGCGAGAAGGCGGCGCAACTGATGGCGCGGGACCAGAAGGGGCGTGATTTCTTTGCACGCGGTGTGCCAGAGGACGTCACACGCACCCGTCGCGTGACCTATACCGCGACCCTGCTGGACCTGATGCAGGCCTATGCGCGCATTCGCACCAAGGACGAGTTTCGCCCCTTCGTGATGGACCGCGACCGCATCCTGACGATGGAGCAGGCGCTGGAACGCATGCGCCCGCTGATCGGTTTTGCGGGCGACTGGACGGACCTGACCAGCTACCTGCCCGAGGGTTGGCAGATCGACCCGGCCCTGCGCCGCTCTGCCACAGCGGCGACCTTTGCGGCCTCGCTGGAACTGGCCAAAGAGGGCAAGATCGACATTCGTCAGTCCGATACTTTCGCGCCGATCCATATCAAGCGCATTGACGGGGGCAGAGATGGCAAAGGCTGAGCCAGAAAAGAGCCTGTTCGCCGCGCCCCCCATGGCCGAACAGGAACGCATGATCGAGGCGATCCTCTTTGCCACCGCCGAACCGATGAGCGTGGCCGAGTTGAACGCCCGTATGCCCCATGGCGGGGACGCTGCCGAGGCGCTGGTCTATCTGCGCAAACGCTACGAGGGCAGGGGCGTCCATGTGGTCCGCATCGGCGATAGTTACGCCCTGCGCACCGCGCCCGATCTTGGGTATTTGATGCAAAAGGAAACCATCGAGACCCGCAAGCTGAGCCGGGCCGCAATTGAAACTTTGGCGATTATCGCCTATCATCAGCCCGCAACACGCGCTGAGATCGAGGAAATTCGCGGCGTATCCGTGTCGCGGGGCACGGTCGATCAACTGTTGGAACTGGAATGGATCCGCTTTGGTCGCCGCAAAATGACACCGGGGCGACCTGTGACCTATGTGGTGACAGAAGAATTCCTTGACCACTTCGGTCTGGAGAATGCCCGCGACCTGCCGGGCCTGAAAGAACTGCGCTCTGCGGGCCTTTTGGACAACAGGCCCTTGCCCGGACATCTGGGCGCACTGACCCCGGACGAGAATGACTACGACGGACCTGAGCCCAGCGATCAGGCCGATATGTTTGAAGATTAACAGGCCCATAATCGGCCACTAACAGGAAAGCGGAAAGAAAATGGATCGAATTATCAGCATGGTCATGAATATGTTCATACGCAAAGTGATGAGCAAAGGCAGTAAGCGTGTGCTGATCACCCATCGGGTTGTGGCTTGACTGTGTTTGACTGG
>CALGTJ010000015.1 GCA_937901435.1 uncultured Rhodobacter sp.
ATGATTGACTTGAGGTGCCTTTTACGGGTGTTCAAGTTTGTCTGACAACACCCCCAGCAGACCGCCGCACGCAATCATGATCGCCCCGAGCAAGATAAAAGGCCTACGCCCAAATAGATCCGAACAGGGGCCGATCACCAATTGGCTCAGGGCGAGCATCAGCAAATAGCCAGTGAACAAAAACTGCGCCACATTTGCACTCACGTCGAAATCATCACTAATAAAGGGCAACGCGGGTGTGATCAGAGTGATCCCAAGCACGGATGCCCCAGTCGATAGGCCAATCAAAAGTGTTGGCGGTGAATATGAGGCGTTGGGCGCGGTCATGGATGCCTTATCGAGTTGTTGGTTGGTCTGTATGACTGTGATGTAATGCTGAACAAAAATAAACCACTAATCAGTTCACCCAATGAACAGGTCAATTGTATCAGATGTATGTGAGCGCTCATGTTTGGCCAACTCTATAGAACTAGGGCGTATGAAAAGTTTATCGACTATAATTTCAACGGGGATCGCAGGATGACGGTTTTATTCTTTTGCCTTTGTGTCGCATTAATTTTGGCTGAATTTGTGAAAGGGCTGAGTGCGAATGGCACGCCGCCGGTCTTGCAATCGTATCCATGGCAAATGGATTTAGCCTATTTCATGTGGAGCAATATTGCGAAATTCCGCATCGTTTTGTTAATCCTGATCGGCCTAGTTGCTACACAACTGACCATTGCCCACCCTATTGGGTTTGGCTTGGGATTGGTTCTGTGCATGGCACTATGGGGCGGGATTTATTGGCTGTTTAACAAGTTCTGGGTTGGGAAATACAAGTTTCTCCCTATTACGCAAAAGACATTCCTTACAGCTCAAGAGAATAAAGTTGATCCCAGCACATTAATCATTGGTGTGGATATCAACGGCGAACAAAGAGCCTATCCCGCGAATCTGTTGTTCTATCATCACCAAGTGCCCGATGAGGTCGGTGGTCAACCAATATTGGCGACCTATTGCGGGATGTGCCGCAGTGGACGCGTCTTTGACACCAATTGGGACATTGGGGTGCCTGAATTTCAATTGGTCGGGGCCGTCTCTTATAATGCGGTCTTGCGGGACTCACTGACCAATAGCTGGTGGCGGCAAGAAACAGGCGAAGCGGCCAAGGGTCCAAAGCAAGGTGAGCAGTTAGAAGACATTTACTTTGAACAAATGACATTAGAGCATTGGATCGAAAAACATCCAGAGACTTTGATTTTGCAATATGATCCTGTGTTTCAGCGACAATATAACTTTTTGGGCAAGTTGTTGAACTACGAGGCGAGCTTTCCGGGATGGTATCGCCAAGAAACACCGCCATTGATCATTGGTGTTGATATTGAGGGTCAGGCCAAGGCCTATGATCTGAGCGAACTGCACAAGAAACGGATGATTGTCGATGACCATGCAGGAACACCCTTGTTGGTCCTAAGTGACCCAGAGGGACGGGCGGCCTTTGTCTATAACCGTAACCTCGGCGATCAGACATTGAGTTTTGAGAGTGATGACAACGGTTTTTATGATGTTGAAACTGGATCGCGGTGGAATGACTTGGGGCGCTGCACAGAAGGCTCGCTCAAAGGGCAAAGCATGACACAATTGCAATCCTATCAACAATTCGTGCGCGCGTGGATTACCTTTCACCCTGAGACAGAGTTTTACACGTTCTGAACGACGCCTATTTCTCTGATTTGAACGCGGCTATATTATTTTTGTCCATCGCAGAGCCAATTTTTTGCGCGGCGGATAGCAGATCATCAAGCGCGCCTTGGGCCAAGACATCCTCAACTGTCTGTTCTTCGCGCATCCAAAGAATACTTAATGCGCCGTGTACCCCTGTCTTTGAAAGAATGGGGACTGCCAGTGCTGCCAAATCTGGACCAGGGTCAAAGGATTTATAGATGAAATAATCATCATCGCGAAGACCAAAGCCGCGCTCTTTTGTCAGGGCCAATGCTTTGTTTAATGCAGAGCCTTCGAACCATTTGCGCGCTTCGCGGCCTTCTGTTTTCTTAGCCGCAGTGACGTGTAAGTTTCGATCTTCATCTGATAAAAATGCCAAGACCGCTTGACCATGGGCTGATCGTACCATTGAGGGTCGAATACCCAAGCCTGTTCGCGCGGGCGCCATTGGTCCACGTGTTCGTGTGCTTTCTACGATTTCTAATTTCCCTATCTCGATAATTGCCGTCAAATCGGATGGGAGGCCACGTTTGAACGTGGGCATATTGATCAAAATAGGCGCGGCAATTTCGGCTAACGGATGGGCGCGGACATTTGCGCCAAGGATGTTTTCTAAGGAATGGGCAAGTTCATATTGGCCTTCAACAATATTGCGCCGCACCCAACCCCGATCCTGTAATGTCGACAAAATACGGATGAGGGTGGCATTGCTTAGTCCAGTCTTTCGACGCAGTTCTGCCAAGGTGCTAAGGCCAAAGTTAGAGAGATGTTCAATCACCTCTAATCCACGATCCAAGGCGCGTATTCGTTTTGGTCCATCAGTCTTTGACATATAGATTTCTCGCCTCTAGGATTGGTTCATCTAGTGAACACATAGATGGTGCAAAGAAAATCTCTTTGTCAACATAAACAACGAATCATGTCTTAGTTCATGGACTTAAGGGAGACGCGCCGCTTTGAACATATTGTTCATTATGTATGACCAACTCAGGTTCGATTACCTCAGTTGCGCAGGGCATCCGCATTTGCACACGCCGAACTTTGATCGAGTGGCGCAAATGGGTGTGCGGTTTACGAATGCCTTTGTTCAATCGCCCGTCTGTGGTGGATCTCGCATGTGTTTTTACACGGGTCGCTACGCATCATCCCACGGGGCGCATTGGAACGGGTTTCCGCTGCGTGTTGGTGAAATGACCATGGGCGATCATCTTCGAAACGCTGGGATGGATGCTTGGCTGATCGGCAAAACCCATATGAAAGCCGATAGTGAAGGCATGGCGCGTCTTGGCCTCAGCCCAGATAGCGTGATTGGTGCGCGGCAGGCTGAATGTGGCTTTGATACGTGGATCCGCGATGATGGTCTGTGGGGACTAGGGCCAGACGGATGGTACGATGAAAAGCGCTCTCCTTATAATGAATATTTGAAATCCAAGGGATACGAATCGGAAAACCCATGGGCCGATTTTGCCAATGCGGGCATCGATGGCGACAAAGTTGCCTCAGGCTGGATTTTCAGAAATGCCGACAAACCCGCAAACATCAAAGAAACCGATAGCGAAACTCCGTGGCTGACACGCAAGACCATTGAGTTTATGGACGCGATGCAGGGCAAAGATCCTTGGTGTGCGCATGTCAGCTATATCAAACCGCATTGGCCCTATATTGTGCCAGCGCCTTATCACGACATGTTTGGTCCCAACCACGTTCCTGCGCCAACGCGCGATGAGGTTGAACTTGAAAATCCACAGCCCGTGTTTGGCGCCTATCAGCAAAATAAGATCGCTCAAGCCTTTCACAAAGACGAGGTTCGGCAAAAGGTCATTCCCGCCTATATGGGGTTGATCAAGCAGTGTGACGATCAATTGGGCCATATCCTCGATTACCTTGAAGAGACAGGACAGATCAAAGATACGATGATCGTTCTCACCTCGGATCACGGGGATTATTTGGGCGATCACTGGATGGGCGAAAAAGATCTTTTCCACGATCCGTCCGTCAAAATTCCCATGATCATCTATGATCCCCGAAGCGATTGTGACGCAACACGGGGCACAACTTGTGATGCACTGGTCGAGTCTATTGACCTCACAGCGACCTTCATCGAAGCGGCGGGTGGCACAGTGCCTGATCACATTGTTGAGGGCCGCAGCCTGTTGCCATGGTTGCAAGGGGACACCCCTGCTTGGCGTAAATATGCGATAAGTGAATACGATTATTCGGTCACGCCTCAGGCGGTGAAGCTGGGTGTTGAGCCAAGAGATGCGCGATTGTTTATGGTCTATGATGGCCGATACAAGATGATGCATGCTGAGGGTGGATTTCGCCCGATGCTCTTTGATTTGAAGAATGATCCAGAGGAATTCCATGACCTCGCCAAGGGAATTGATCATCAAGACCAGATTGATCAACTTTACAAATACCTTGGGGAATGGGGTCTGCGCATGAGTCAGCGGGTCACCAAATCTGAAGACGATATTCGGGCAATGCGTGGTCGATCCATGCGCCGCGGAATTCTGCCGTTTCTCGCCGATGGCACAGAAGTCGATGAAGAGTTGCTGGAGAAATACAACGGCCCCGTAAAACAGAGGTTTATCGAAACATGAATGCACATCCCGATCTGATCGCTCAAGGCGAACAAACGCGCAAAGATATCATCGAACTAGCGCCCGGTATTTGGACGGCTGTTGGCTATGCGGCCTCAACAGTGCATATGATCGAAGGGGCGACAACTGTCACGATCATTGATACAACGGAAACAACGCAAGGGGCTGAAAATATTTTGGCTGAATTTCGCAAACTCACGGACAAACCCGTTGCGCGTATCATCCTGACGCATAGCCATCGCGATCACATTTCAGGGGCGACCATTTTTAACGAAGGTCAAGATATTCCAATTCTGGCCTCCCACCTGTTCAAATCAGATCTCGTCGATGTGGATGACACTATAATCGCGCCAAACGCGGCCTTGATGCGCCGCACTAAAATGCAATTTGGGATTGGCCTGCCCGATGATCAACGCATTAGCCTTGGCGTTGGCCCTGGTGATCGCCCGATGAAAGGCATGGGCGCAGGGTTCCTGCCGCCCACCGACCTGATTGAACAAGACTGCGATATTGATCTAGATGGGGTGAGCGCACGCTTGATCCATGCGCCAGGTGAAACAGATGATCACATGGTGGTTTGGTTGCCCGACCACGAAATTCTATTTTGCGGGGATAATTGGTATCACGCCTTTCCAAATCTCTATGCGATCCGCGGCACACCCTATCGCGATTTTCAGGCATGGGCGAATACATTGACCATGTTGTCCGAGTTAAACGCCAAGACATTGGCCGCAGGTCACACACGGCCCGTCTTTGGCGCGCAAAATGTTCATGAGGTTTTGACAACAACACGCGATGCCATTGTGCATGTGATGCAATTCACGGCCGATGGGTTGGACAAAGGTTTGTCATTGGATGACATCTGTTCAACCCTCTCTTTGCCAGACGCAATTGCAAACAAGCCGTGGCTCAAGGAATTTTATGGCAAAGCAAGCTGGTCCGCACGCGCCTTTGCCGTTGGTACATTGGGTTGGTATGATGGCAATCCAACACATCTCGGAACTCTATCAAGCTCGACACGCGCCGCACATATGGCGCAGTTGGCAGGGGGTGTAGACAAATTATTGCATAAAGCAGAGCAAACAGACGACATGCAGTGGCGGTTGGAAATATGCGATCATCTCTTGGTGCTTAATGAGCCTGTCGAAGAGTTTAAGGCGCAGACCCTAGAGGCATTGGCAGAAGTTGAAATCAACGCTACCGCGCGCAATACATATTTCTCAGCTGCGCAGCAATTGCGCCAAATCGCAAATAGCAGATCATGAACGAGCCTACTGTACAGTCACATCTTCAAAAAAAGGTCGCGGATTTCGCTGCTTTTTGTTTTGTGCTTGTTATTGTTATTTATGCCGCCTCTGGCCCTATTGGTGAATTTGTACGTTGGTTCATTGAAACCACGACTGCTGATTTCGAAGAGCTCTCGCGCCGTGATCAACGCGCGCTGTATAAATCCCATTGGCTGGGTGCGTCCTACCGTGCCTTTGAGCAAACGGTCCTTCTGTCGACTGGTATGATCTTGGGCTTGCCGATTGTGTTTGGCTTTGTGATTGTGTCTTTGACGTTGCACCGGGCGCAGTGGATAAATTGGGCCTTGTCATTGGCCATCGTTGTTGTTCTTGGGTTTTGGATTGCGAATTTATTTGCGATTGATGGGGGGCTGTTACCCTCTGCGCAACAGCGCGATTTTGTGCTGTTTCCAATTATTACATTGATCACCCTATACTTGACGTGGCGGTTTTTCGGTGGGGTCATCGTTGGCTTTTGTCTGTTTTGGTTGATATATTTCTTTGTGCGGGGCTTGCTGCCTGACTGGACAGGAATTTTTGCTGGATCCGAAAGTACCTTTGCCCAAAGCATGCGCTCTATGGTGTTGAACTTTTGGGCGCAGACAGGCGGTATGTTTGGGCAGCCTATCCAAGTTGTCTCTGGCAATGTTCTTATCTTTATCGTCTTTGGTGCTGTGTTAATGGCTTCTGGAGCGGGCTCGTTGCTAATGAAAATCGCCAATCGTGTGACAGGCGGATTAACAGGTGGCGCAGCACATGCGGCAGTGGCCTCGTCAGCTCTCTTTGGTACATTGTCTGGGGCGGCAATTTCAAATGTCGTTTCAACGGGGGTCATGACAATTCCCGTTATCAAGCGATCTGGATTTAAACCTGCCTTTGCAGCCGCTGTCGAAGCCGCAGCTTCAACCGGGGGGCAAATTATGCCGCCGGTGATGGGCGTGGTTGCGTTCTTTGTCGCGGGTCAAATTGGATTGGAATACCGATATATCGTCGTTGCCGCCATTGTGCCTGCAGCTCTGTTTTATCTTGGCATTTTCATGACCGTTTACTTTGAAGCACGTCGCCAAGGTGTTGGGCCATTGCCCAGTGATCAAAGACCAAAATTGACGGGCCGCGAATTGGTGCAGTGTTTGGTGTTCATCATTCCCGTTTCAATTTTGAGCTATTACCTATTTGCTCAACCTTCAGTTCTAAAAGCAGGGTTCTATGGGTTTGTCGCGGCGCTCTCGTGTTCCTTGATTTTGTTCCCAGAGTTTCGCAATGGGTCCAAAATCTATGGGGCCTTTGTCGATGGGGGTCGTATGGCGGCGATGATCATTGTGATCGTGGCGGCCATTGGATTGATTGTCGGGTTGATCCAAGTGTCTGGATTTTCAGGCCGATTGTCATTGTTATTGGCCCAACTGTCCAACGGCCCATTGTTTGTGACATTGATTGTTGTGGCGCTGGGATCCATCGTTTTGGGCATGGGACTACCCCCTGGGGCGACGTATTTTATCATCGTCATCGCCCTATCATCGGGGATTGAGGCCGTGGGTGTGGCCCCCTTAACATTGCATCTTTTCGTGGTGTTCTTTGCGGTGATGTCAACGGTGACCCCGCCTGTGGCACTCGCGGCCTTTGCCGCCGCGCCCATCGCAGGGGCGAACCCGATGATAACAGGCATGCAGGCGGCCCGCCTTTCGCTGGCAGGGTTCCTCATTCCCTTTGTTTTCGTTTACCATCCTGCGATCTTGTACAAACTTCAGATGGTTTTTGTGTGGTTCGGTGATGATTTGCCGCGAAGCTCGGCGATGATCGACGTGACGACGGTGACTTGGTTTGACTTGGGCTGGATTGTCGGGGCCTTTGCTGTTGCTATGTGGATGCTCAGCACGGCTTTGACTGGCTATGAAAAGAACAAACTGTATCAGGTCGAGCGTGTGTTGCGCATCGTGATCGGGCTTTTGGTGTTGTTGCCAAATATGGCCATCGCGGTTCCTGCATTGGGCGGCGCGATTATTTTGATCATAGCACATAGATATTTAAACGGAGAGCCGTCAATTATTGATGCAAACTAAACGCAAAACATCAGGGAGGATATAATGCGTAAATTAACTCTAGCGGCAGCGGCCGCAACGGCGATCTTAGGTGGATCGCTACAGGCCGAAACACTGAAAATGCAGACGATCGCGCCAAGTCTTAGTGCGGCGATCACCATGGCAACCTTTGCCAATATCGTAAACGACAATGTCGAAGGTATCGACATTGAAGTGTCGGGTGGCGGTGCTGCGACCTTGCACATGGTCGAAGTGGCACGGGGCAATCTCGATTTGTCGATGACCAGTCCAGTTGTCTACAACCTCATGTCAGGCGGCAAGGCGATGTATGCCAAAACGCCAGAGGCGCCAGAATTGGCAAGCAACTTGAAACTCTTGATGTGGTATCCCTATGGTCCATACCATTTCACAGTGCGCGCCGATAGCGATATCCAAACGCTCGATGATCTCGAGGGGACAACCGTCTTCTTGGGTCCAACAGGCGGCGGCGCGTTTAATGGTGCGAAGGGGTGGATTGCCTCAACAACGGGCCTTGTTGCTGGCGAAGATTATGAGGCGATCAAGGCCAACTGGCAAACAGGCTACCAAGCGTTCTTGGACGGCAAGATTGACATGTATGTCAACGGTTGCTTGGACCCATGTGGTCAATTCATTCAGATCACTGAAACCGAGGAAATCCGTTTCATCAGCCCAGAGGATAAAACGGGCGAGGCCGTGGATAAATTCCTAGGCAAGTTCCGCTATTACGAAGATATTCCAGCGGGTCTTTATGATGGTCAGACAAACGATGCCACATCAGAGTCATGGGGCACTAATGTTGGTATCGGTGTGCGCGGAGATTTGGACGAGGATACCGTTTATCAAATCACCAAAGCGTTTTGGGAAAACCTTGACAGCGTGACCTCCGATGCGCCTTGGGCCTCTGTTTTGAACGTCAAACATTCTGTTCAAAAACTCGGCTTGATTGATTTGCACCCAGGTGCGGCGCGCTATTACAAAGAAGTTGGCGCAATCGAGTAATGATCTTTTTGACGCCGGTGAAAACTGGCGTCACACTTTTCACGTGATTTAACATTAGCTGTGCGAGACATTCGCCCAAAGGAATAAGTTATGTCCAAATTAGGCACTGATATCATCGGTTCTTCTGGCGTGGCCCCGTTTTTTAAGGTCGCTAATCCTGAGGGTCTGAGAGTAAACGCACCCGAAAATCGCAAGGGGGATGCCCTGCGGACCTGTGTTCGTTCGCTGTCAGGTTTTCAAAAAGAGGCGCTCGTGCGCTCGGCTCTGACTGGGGATGTTTGGCGACTTGTCAGTGATGAAGGGCCGTATCTAAACGGTCACGATGCTGCGCCGTGTCCTTTGGCGTTTTTGAGCACAGGAATGGTGGCCAGTTTCATGAATGAAATTTTGGCGCTGGCAAAGTTGCGGAATGTAGAGATCCGCAAACTGAAACTGATTCAGGACAATTTTTACACAATGAAAGGGTCGATGCCCAAACGCACGATGGTGGGTGGAGCGGAAAACATTGAGCTTCAGGTTGAAATTGACTGTGATCTTGATGATAGCGCCTTGAACGACTTTTTGATCCAAGCCACTTATGCGTCGCCGTTGAACGGCTTGATGCGGGGGCAGTTGGATAGTCTGTTTAAACTGTCTAAAAATGCCCAAGAGCTGCCGACCCATGCAGCAACGGAACTTGTTGGTGATCTCTTGTCTGATCCAGGTGATCAATTCCAAAATAGTGTGGCTTCGGCTTCGGCTTTGGATTTGGTTGCGCCCGTTGGGATCACACCTAAGAAAGAAGTGCCCAAAGGAACTGTGAGTGGTGGATCATCCCTAACCGATGAACAGGATCGGCGTTTGAATATTGGTGCCATTGCCGTCATGCGCGCGGATGGCATCAAGGAAATCCAACAAATGCAGTATTCACCTCATGGAACGTCCTTTAAATTTCTCAGCTCAGAAGATGGCCGCGCGCCAGATGCGAATTCACTGATCAGTGCAGGCATTGGATTTTGTTTCATGACCCAATTCGGGCGGTTTGTGTCGATGTTGAAATTGGATTTATCAGATTACCGCATTGTCCAAGACACCCATTTCAGCCTTGGCGGCGCATCTGGTGGCACTGGCAAAGCGGGAGAGGCGGATCCCATTGAAACGCATGTGTATTTGGAAACGGGTGAGAGCGATACCG
>CALGTJ010000016.1 GCA_937901435.1 uncultured Rhodobacter sp.
ATCCGTTTGATCCCGTCTGTCACGTCAGATCCGAACAGCCGCCACAGCATGAAGGCCATGACACCGGTCTGGCTCATCACTGTGGAAACGGCCAGCCCGTCAAAGCCCATGCCACCCCAGACGCCGGGAATGCCGTAGATCAGCAAAGGGTTCAGGACGATATTGGCAAAGAAGGCCGCCGCCAGCGCGCGGGTCAGGGACTTGCTGTCGCCCTGCGCCTGTAGGGCTCCGTTACAGGCGTAGGCGAACACAAACCCCGGGATTGCCAGTTGCAGCAGAAACAAATAGCGCGTCGCGGCCTCGCGATAGGCGCCGGGTTCGGACACAAAGGCCACGATGATCGGGCTTAGCCAAAGCCCCAGCGCCATCAGCACAACAGAGATTATCACGGCAAAGGCCAAAGCCTGCCCTGTCAGATGTCGCGCGTCTTCCTTTTTTTTACCCCCCAGGGCGCCACCCACAAGCGCACTGATCGCAGAGCCAAGGCCAAAGCCAAAGGCGATGTAGATGAAGAACACCATAAACCCGATGGCCAGCCCGGCCTGCGCCTCGGTCGCGATCCGCCCGGCAAAATAGATATCGACCATGTTGTAGAGAGTGTTGAACACCATACCCAAAGCGGCGGGAATGGCGAGCGTGCGGAAATGACCGGCCATAGGACCGGTGGTCAGATCCACTTGAGAGGCTTGTTTCATGCTTGGATAACGGTTTCCTGTTCAGCCTCGATCAGGCGGGTCATCATTAGGCGAAACTGTTTCGCCCCGGCATCAAGGCCAAGGTCTATGTAGGGCGTAACCGGGGTTTTCATGCCTGTGTGGACCTTTTCCAGAACCGCGCGGTCTTCCTCGAACGCCATACGCGCGCCAGCGTTCATCTTGTCAGAGATCGCCTTGTCATGGGGATCGGTGTTGCGATGCTGGAACCAGAAATAGCGAGTCTTGTCTTCGGTGATCGGGGTCATAAAGTTGTAAGAGATATTGATCAGCGTCAGGTCAACCGGCTCTTTGCCCGCACCCCCCGTGCCCATAGGCGTATAGATCGACTTGTTCAGACCAATCCCCGGCACACACATTTCGTAATGCTGTAAACGGTCGCAATCGCCTTTGAATTTGACGATGCCCGCGTAATAGGGCGAGGGCGGCTGGCCATTGATCCAACGCGACACGATAACACCGCGATCCGTCTTTTCCACGCTCAGCGGTTCGTCATCGGTGCCCGCGCCCGCGAAAGAGGTGACATGCACCCAGGCCACATGGCTGGGATCCAGCAGATTGTCACAGACCCACAGATAGTTGCATTCAATGTCCAGCGCACCGCCGTCGGTATAGCCCCAGTCGGGATTGTCAAAGTTCTCGACAGGAAAGATCCGGTCAGGATCGGCCTTGTCCGCATCGCCCATCCAGATCCACAACAGTCGGTAACGATCTACCACCGGGTAGGATTTCACCACAGCGCGGCGCGGGATCTGGTCGCGCTGGGTCGGGGCCGCCACGCAAGCGCCGGAACCGTCAAAGGTCAAACCGTGATAGCCGCATTCCACCGTATCACCGATCAAGCGACCCTCTGACAGAGGCAGCTTGCGATGCGGGCAGGCGTTTTCAAGGGCAACCGGTGCACCCGCCTTTGTGCGGTAGATGACGACATTTTCGCCCAGATAGGTTTCGGCCTTAAGGCTGCGATCATAGTCCTTGGACCACCCGGCCACATACCAGCAATTCTTGAGAAACATCGAGGCAACGCCTTTCACAAAGAGAGGGCAATTTCTCGCCCCGTCTAATGAGTTGATCTGATGCCCTTTGGATAAGCCAGACTAATCCTTTACGCAATCGCCACGCCGTGAGGATCGGGCAGATCGGGTTGATTTTTGACCTCGCTTTTGATCCAGTCCAGGAAAAGCCGGATCTTTTCGTTGCGATAAGCGGCCTCTGAGTAGACCAGCCAATACTGCAACTTTGACCGCGCGACCTGTGGGAAAGGGCGTACCAACCGCCCGTCACAGAGCGCTTCCACCACCAAGGGTCCACGACCGATGGCGATGCCAACACCTTGGATCGCGGCCTGAATAACCATGTTCGATTGGCTGAAACTGCGTGTGCGCAGGGGCTCTGGCAGGGTCAGATTGTTGGTTTGGGCCCAATAATCCCAACTGGGAGGATTGCGGGTAAAGGGCGAAAACTCGTCCCGCAACTGGGTGTGATGCGCCAGATCGGCAATGGTGCGAATCGCATGTGGACCGCTTAACAGCTCGGGCGCGCAGACGGGAAACGTGTCTTCTCCCATCAAGGGTTCCACCAGAAATCCGGGGTTGTGGCCGTTTCCATAGCGAATACCGATATCGGCGCGGGCCTCGGCGAAATGGGTCGTGCCCGTATCGGTGGCAATCGAGATCGAGAGGTCTGGATGGGCGAGGTCAAATTTCATCAGGCGTGGAAACAGCCAGATATAGGCGAAACCGGGCAAGCAACTGATGACGATGGTACTGTCGGCGCGGCGTTTGTCGCGGATATACTCGCAGACATCGCCAATGCGCCCCAGACCGTCGGCAATCGCGCTTGCCAGTCGCGTGCCATCGCGGGTCGGTTGAGAGCGTCGCGCGCCCCGTGTCATCAACTCGTGCCCCAACCATTCCTCTAACGCTTTGACGTGCTGGCTGATCGCGCTTTGGCTGACGCCAAGTTCCTCGGCGGCGGCAGAGAAGGTGCCAAGCCGCACCACAGCCTCGAACGCGCGCAGGGCGGTATAGGGAAGATTCAGGATCATATTAGTCAGGCTAATGGTTCTTATTAACGAAGACAATTGGACACGCCCTTGTGAACGCGCAATTGTGTTGACGAATATGGGGTTCGTACTATGGCCGCGACACAGGGCGCCAAGAACATGCTGACCAACTGCGCCGAGGCCCAAAAGGGCGAGCGGTTGCTGATTGCCTACGAGCCTGCCGAGTTTGGATATTATGACGCTGACGCCTTGCCCTGTGTGGTTGGCGCCGCGTGGGAGCTGGGTCTGACGGTCGAGACCGTGAACGTCGGCTTTTGCCCCGATTCGCC
The DNA here is from genome assembly GCA_937901435.1 of uncultured Rhodobacter sp. The sequence goes on from CALGTJ010000016.1 coordinate 3,048, forward strand.
CTGCCTGAGCCGTGAATTAAAAGCGCAGTTCGCGCGCGCCGATATCATCGTGTTTCTGGCGCGGCTTGGGGATCAGCTACGGTTTTCGGATATGCCAGAGGGCAAGCGGATCGTGGTCAGCTTTGCGCTGGATGCGGGGATGTTCGCCTCTGGGTTTGCGACCACCCACCACGGCGCGATGATGGCGCTGAAAGAGCGGGTCAATGCAACGCTGGCCAATGCGCGAAACGTGCGTGTCACCTGCGCGCAGGGCAGCGATTTTTCCGGCAAGCCGGAGATGCCCCGCCAAGGTGGCGATTGCACGATCCGTCGCTTTCCCATGTCGGTGTTTCAACCTGTGCCCGCCCATAGCTTTAGCGGGCGGGTCGCGTTGTGTGGCTTTTTGACTGGGACTGGTACGCTTTATTACGACGATTATACGCTGGAATTTGACGGACCGATCCACGCGCTGATGGACAAGGGCCAGCTGGTCGGGTTCGAGGGTAGCGATCGCGATGTGCGGGCGGCGAATGCGCATTATGATCGCGTGTCGCGGACGTTCGGGATAGAGCGCAACTATATCCATTCTTGGCATGCGGGCATACACCCCGGTTGCGCTTATCTGCGCGAGGCGCGCGAGAATTACGAACGCTGGGGCGGGTCGAGTTTCGGTAATCCGCGCATCCTGCATTTCCACACCTGCGGGCGCTATGCGCCGGGCGAGATTTCTTGGAACATGGTCGATCCAACGATTGAAATTGATGGAATCCCGGTCTGGGAAAACGGCGTGTTTCATGCAGAGCGTCTAAACGGCGGTCAGGCCATTCTGGACCAATACCCATGTGCTGCCCGGATCTTTCGCCACCCGGACCCGCATATCGGGCTACCTGTGGCGATGCCCCCGGTTCTCGAGGCGGCGGAATAGCATCGACAGGCCGAAACACAGCACGAAATAAAACGCCGCTGTGGTGATCCATGCTTCGAACAACAGGCGGGTCGAGGCGACCAGTTCCACGGTTTTGAACGTCAGTTCCTGCACCGAGATCAGCGAGATGATCGCGCTGTCTTTTATCAGCGTGATGAATTGGTTCGCCAGCGGGGGCAACACGCGTTTGATCGCTTGTGGCAGCACGATGTAGCGCATTTCCTGAAACCGGTTCATCCCGATCGAGCGCGCGCCCTCGCGTTGGCCTTTGTCGACAGACTGGATGCCTGCGCGCACGATTTCGCCGACAAAGGCGGACTCAAACAGGGCGAGAACGATCACGCCAGAAATCAGCGAGGGAAAGCGGCGCATGTCGCCAAAAAAGAACTCCCACACGGCCTTGTCATCTGATCGAGCGATGGTGCGTGCCCAGCTTTCGATATTGAGCGCGTTGATAAGTTGCTGCGAGAGGAAAAAGAAGAAGATGAAGATCACCACCACGGGCGGGATATTGCGCAGGAATTCAAGGTAGGTGCGCGCCAACATGCGGATCGTCAGGTTCGCAGAACAGCGCGCGATGCCAAGGATGGTGCCAAGGATCACGGCCAGAATACTGGCATAAATGCTGATGCGGATGGTGGCGACAAGGCCCTGTAGCAACAGGTTCGCAAACCATTCTTCGCGGCCCGTGTGATAGCGGACGATGTAATTCGGGATCTGCTCCCACCGCCAATTATAATTGAGGACGCCGTCGATTTGCCACCAGATATAGCCAAAGAACCCAACCACGACAGCAAGCACGAGATAGTCAAGCCAGTGAAGTTTTTTCAGCTTACTCAGCAAATCAAGCGTCCTTCAGAAAGGAATGCCCCCCAGACAAAGCCGGGGGGGCAAATGGTGTTATTGAGCGACTTGGTCTTTCCATTCCGCGCCACGGAACCAATAGTCATGACGCTCTTTCAGCCAACCTGTGTTGGTGCGCGCGGTGATCCAGCTGTTGAAAAACGCCAGCGCGTCGGGGTCACCCTTGCGCATGGCGAACCCTTCACCACCAGCTTTAAACGCCTGATTGAACGGCACGCTGAGGGTTTCGGGGTTGTCGCGGGCATCTTCGGATGGCCCAGGCTCTGACGCCATGGTGGCGTGGGCGTTGCCGTTCAGAACCTCTTGGGTCGCAGCGCCGTCCTCATCAAACAGCAGCAGTGTGGCCTTTGGGAACATCTCTGCGATCACCGTGGCGGGGGTTGCACCACGACGGGCGGCAAAGGTGATCTCTTCGCTGTTGTAATCGGCCAGAGTAAAGCCCTCGGTCATTGCGGTATTGGCCAAAATGGTCATCCCGGAATAGGCGTAGGGGGTGGAAAAGTTGACCGTCAGGTTGCGCTGTGGCGTGACGGTCATGCCGCTGATGATGACGTCAAAGTTGCCCGCGACGAGTGCGGGAATGATGCCGTCCCAGCTTGTCGGGATGAACTCGACCTCGACACCCATGTCCTCGGCCAGCTGACGACCCACGTCCAGCTCGAACCCGATCAGATCGCCGTTCAGGTCCCGCATGGACCACGGCTTGAACAGGGACAGACCGATTTTCAGCGCGCCGCGCTCTTTGATCGCCTCGATCACGCTTTCGCTGGACAGACCCTGCGTCGCGCTTTGTGCAAATGCAGGCATAGAGGCGCTGGCCCCGATGGCGGCGGCCATGGCAGCCCCTAGAAATCGACGTGTGATTTTCATTGTTTAGCTCCTTGTTGGATAGATAATAGCGCCGGGCAGACCAGCGTTTGGTTATTGGGAAACGGCGTATCGTTTTTCGACCATCGACACGCCGACGGACAGGATCAGGGTCACCACCATGTAAACGGCGGCAATGGTGAACCAGATTTCGAAACTCATGTAAGTGTCAGAGATAATATTGCGGCCAATCGTGGTCAGTTCGGCGACGGCGATCACGCTGACGATAGCCGAGGATTTGACCATATGCACCACCTCGCCGGTCATGGGCGGCAACATAAAGCGGATGGATTGGGGCAGGATGATATATCGATAGGCCTGACCACGGGTCATCCCGATCGAGGTCGCAGCCTCCCACTGGCCCTTGGCGACGGCCTCTATCCCGGCGCGAAAGATTTCCGAGATCAGGACAGAGTGAAAGACCGCAAGGCACAGGACGCTGGCGGTGTAGCGGTCAAAGCCAAACACCGGGCCAAGGACGTAGTAAAACAGGTACAGCAGCACCAGCAGGGGAATGTTGCGGATCAGTTCGAGGAAGCCGACAGACACCGCGCCGACGATCAACAACCCGGACAGGCGCATCAGCGCGACCAGCAGACCCAACAGAGTCGCAAGGGCAAAGGCGGTGGCAGAGAGTTGCAGGGTCTTGACCAGACCAAAGGCGATCTCTCCCCACTGAAATCCATCCTCGGTGACGGTGTAGAAATACTGCGGGATGCGATACCACTGCCAGTTATACCCCATCGCCTGCGCGCCGGTGTAGGAAACATACAGAATAACACCGATGATCACCGCATAAAGCGCAACAGAAAACGTCACAGAATCAATGACCTGAGTGACACGCGCCGGCTGGGGCAGCGGCTTGCCCCTTGGGGCAAAGATATCCGGTGCGGCCGTCATTCAGTGATCCAGAATCTGCTCAAGGAAGGCTTTGCAGCGCTCGCTGGACGGGTTGGTGAAAAAGGTTTCTGGCGGGGCGACCTCTACGATCTCGCCCGCGTCCATGAACACCATCGTATCGGCTACCTTGCGCGCGAACCCCATCTCATGGGTCACAACGACCATAGTCATCCCGGTGTCGGCCAGTTCGACCATCACATCCAGAACCTCGTTGATCATTTCAGGATCCAGCGCAGAGGTCGGTTCGTCAAACAGCAGGATCTTGCTGTTCATGCACAAAGACCGCGCAATCGCCACGCGCTGTTGCTGCCCGCCGGACAGGGCAGAGGGGTATTTGTCGGCCTGTTCAGGAATATGCACGCGGCCCAGATATTTGCGCGCGGTCTCTTCGGCCTCGGCCTTGGACAATTTGCGCACCTTCATCGGTCCGATCATCAGGTTTTCCAGGACGGTCAGATGGGGGAACAGGTTGAACTGCTGAAACACCATGCCAACCTCTTGTCGCAGTCGCAGGATATCCCTGGCCCCGTCGTAAACCTCGATTCCGTCCACGGTCAGCGTGCCAGAGTTATGAAATTCCAGCCCATTGATGCAGCGGATCAGCGTCGATTTGCCAGAGCCGGACGGCCCACAGATTACCATACGCTCGCCTTCGCGTACCTGAATGGAAATGTCTTTCAACGCATGAAAGTCGCCGTAAAACTTATCGACATTCTCAAAGGCAATGATGGGCGCGGCAGCAGTCATGCAGTGGTTCGCATTTATGGTATTTCCCCTTTGGACAGTCCCAACAAACCAAGAGTTGCCCCCGAGGTGCAACCCAAAACTTTGCCGATCCCAGCGCGTGATGCGCCCCAAACCTCTTGTCTAACCTGCATTACAGAGGTCTCAGTGTAAGGCGGATGAGAGCCAAAGCAAGGGAGGTGACCTTTAACCTGCGGAAAACTTGCATGTTTAGCGGCAAATGCCTGCGAATGAGGCATTGCGGTCAGCGGAGTTTGCCGATTTCTTTGCGGATCAATTATGTTAGCCTAAGCGCGATCAAGAAAGCCTATGCCATGTCCAAGACCCGCAGCCGTATTGCCCTGACCACAGATCTGAACGCGCAGGGGCGGCAGTTTGGTGATGCCATGCTGCGTTGGTCTGACAACAGCAATCCTTTGGGCTATCATCCGATCCCGGTGATCTCGATCAAGGGTGGCACCGGGCCTGTTCTGCTGCTGACGGGGGCGACCCATGGCGATGAATTCGAGGGGCCAAGCGCGATCATGCGGCTGGTGCAGGGTCTTGATCCGGCGCACCTGCGCGGTCAGATCATCGCGATCCCGGCTTTGAACATGCCTGCGCTTGTGGGGTCGTCGCGCGTCACGCCGCTGGATGGCAAGAACCTGAACCGCGCCTTTCCCGGTGATGCCGACGGCACGCCCACAGACATGATCGCGCATTTCCTTGAAACAGAGATCCTGCCCCGCTGCGACGCCGCGATTGATCTGCATTCTGGTGGCAAGGCGTCATTCTTTCAGCCCTGCACATTGCCCACCCATACCGCCGACCCGATCCTTGCCGCCAGGAATATGGACCTTGCCCATGTCTTTGGCCTGCCCCTGATCTGGCGGTTGGGGTCTGCCAATGACAACCGCTCTGTCAACGCCGCGGCCGAACGTGTGGGCGTGCCGATGATCGCGACAGAGCTTGGCGGCGGGGGCGGGGTTGATCCGGGGATCACCGACGCCACAGAGCGCGGTCTTTTGAACATTCTGCGCTACCTCGGCATGCTGGACGGCGTACCTGATACGCCACCCCAGCAGCGTATCGTCGAGATCGTGAACCCGCAGCATAGCCTCTATGCCAGCACGACCGGGCTTTTTGATCGCGCTGTTCATGCCGGAGAGACGGTCACCAAAGGCCAGTTCGCCGGAACCTTTCACCACATCACCGAACCCGAACGCCCCTCTGTGCGGCTGACTTTTGCCAGTGATGGGATGATCCTTGCCTATACAAATCGGGGGATGGTCACACGCGGCGAAATGCTGGCATTGGTGGTTCAGGATATTCAGCGCAAGGCAGATCCCCAATGACCGACTTCGACACTCTCGACCTGAAACAGATTGGCGATCATGTGCTTTTGGTGACGCTCAACCGACCCGAGGCCTCGAACGCCTTCAACACTCAAATGGCATGGGATCTGGTGACTTTCTTTGAGGGCATCACACTGTCGCCCGGCCTCACCCGCGTCATCGTTCTGACCGGGGCTGGTGATCGTGCCTTTTGCGCCGGAGGCGATTTGAAAGAGCGCAATGGGATGAGCGATGCGGCGTGGTTCGCCCAGCACCTTGTCTATGAACGGATGGTGCGTGCCGTCATCGGCTGTGCGCTGCCGGTGATCGGTGCAATCAACGGGGCGGCCTATGGTGGGGGCTGTGAATTGGTCGCCGCACTCGATTTCGCCTATGTCAGCGAAACCGCCCGCTTTGCCCAGACCGAAGTGCGCATCGGGATTATTCCGGGCGCTGGCGGTACGCAAACCCTGTCCCGCGCCATTGGCGAGCGGCGCGCAAAAGAGTTGATCCTGTCGGGTCGCGTGTTCAGCGCGCAAGAGGCCTTTGACTGGGGCCTTGCCAATGGGATCTATCCTCAGGCGCAGCTGTTGGATCGGACTTTGGCCATGGCAGAGACCATTGCCGCCAACGCCCCCATCGCCGTGCGTCAAGCCAAACAGGCGATCCACAAAGGGTTGCAAATGGGTCTGATGGACGGGCTGGCCTTTGAAATCGAGGCGTATAACCGCACGGTTCCGACCCAAGACCGCCGCGATGGCGTGCTGGCCTTCAACGAAAAACGCAACCCCGAGTTTAAAGGCGAATGACCCCTGTCAGGCTTGACCGTTAACACAGGGACGTTGTCCCATAGACCATGGGGCAACATAGACTCTGCGCGCAAGGCCATCAAATTTTCGATAAAGACCCGGCATACGCGAAAGAACATTCGTGCAATCGATCGCTGCGACGTGCCGACTTATGCTCAGATCCTTGCATACCTTTATGTCTTGGTGTCAGGGATGGAATTCCGTTCTGAATCTGTCTTGAAGGGCCCGCCTGATACGTTTAGACAGTCGATTGCATAGCCCCATTAGCTCAGCTGGTAGAGCAGGTCCTTCGTAAGGACAAGGTCGGCGGTTCGAGTCCGTCATGGGGCACCACTCACCCTAGTACTTGTTAATGCGGGATTCCCGAAAACACCTAGCGTCTTGATGTTCAGAAAGTTCTCGGCAGAGCACTCGTTGCGAATAATGTGCTCTGCTCACCAAGCTACGGCGGCGCGATATTTCAGCCGTCGAGGCAGAGGGCCTGTGCAAGTAACGCTACAGGCCTCTGTGCAGTTGTTATGTTTTTGCGGCCAATGTGTCGTCCACGACTTCGCCGTCCACGACAACTTCTGCATCCTCTGGCACATGAGGTGGTTCTGGGGCAACGATTTCTGCGGGCAGGTTTGCATAAGCGGTGCCAACGATCAGGGGCAACATTTCTGTGGATCCGGGCATAGCGACCTCACCCTCGGCTGGGACGCGCCAGGACAGGGTGTCGAACCCATCGCAGTTGCTACAGACCGGGGCCCATGCGCTGTGGATATTCTGGCAGTTGTCACAGACCCACTGCGGACCACGCGAGGCCGTCAGCGCGCGGGTCAGCCAGCCGCGCACGACTGTGTCATCCGCGCCCTCGCCCCGTTCTATTGCGGCCATGATTGTTAAGGATCGTGCTGTTGGGTGATCTTTCGCAAGATCGCCCATGTCACGGCGTGCCCCCGGGAAATCTTCGGCAGCGATATGCAGTTCGGCCTTGAGCATTTTGGTTTCCGGGTTGTCCGGATTGGATTTGGTCAGGACCACGAACCGTTTGATCCGCTCTGCGGGCGATTCATTTGGCGCGATCTCTGCAAATGCTGCGGCAAGGTCGGGGTGCGGGCGCACTTCCCATGCTTTTTTCAAAACGCGCGTCGCATAGCGCGGTTTGTCCTGATCGATATAGCTACGCGCGGCCAGAACGGCGGCGGGGATCAGATCGGGGGACAGGCGGTTGGCCTCTATCGCGGTTTCATGCGCCTCGATCGGGGCGTCCGAGGTCAGCAGTCCAGCCTCTGACAGCGCCAGAACGGCATCACGGCGACGGTGTACGTCACGGGGCAGGGTGCCTGTGCTGCGCTTGGTATCAAGGGTCTTGCGCGCGCCTTTCCAGTCCTGAGTTTTCGCCTGAAGCTTTAGCAGGATATCCTGCGTTTCTTCATGGGCAGGCTTTAGCGCAAAGGCCTTTTCCGCCAGTTTTAGCGCGGTCTCTGTATCGCCCTCGGCAAGCCGTTGTTTCATGATCCCGCGCACACCGACGAAGCGGGTCGAGTCCTGCGTAAGCAACTGCTTGTATGCGGCTTCTGCCTTTGCGCTATCGCCGCTCATTTCTGCGGCCTGTGCGGTGATCAGATTGGTAAGTTCCGTGCGGCGCAGGTATTTCTCGGCTTTCGCCGCTTTGCTCATCGCCACACGACCTTCGCCAGAAGCAAGTGCCATCATGCCATCCGCCAATGCCTGAAAGCCTTTGCGCTCGCGGTTGCGGTCGAAATACCGGGAAATGGCGGTCTCGTCTCCGTTGAGAAAGCGGATCGTCGCGACCAAAAGGCTGAGCAGTTTGAGGAAGACCCAAACGACAAAGACCAGAACCACCATGGCAATCACCGCCTGAAGTGGGCCAAGGGTGAATTCGGTGCTGGCGATAGACACGCGGATGCCACCGTCGGTTTCAAGAAGATACCCGGCCCCAAGGGTGAGGGCCGCGATGATCACGACGAAAAGGACGATCTTTATCAGGGACCAAAGCATATTTGTCGTCCTTAGTTTGTGGCGATTTGAGCAGAGAGGGTAGAGGCAGCGTCAAGTGCGGCACGTCGCGCCTGAGCAGAGGCGACCCAATTGGCCAGCACACCCTGCCCCGACTGCGGAAGCGCTGTGATCTCGGTAAGAGCCGTTTCCAGATCGGCCGCGGCAACGGCAGCCTCTGCGCGGGACAAAACCGCATCCGGGTCATTGCCTTCGCGGGGTTCCAGCGAGCGCGCGCCAAGCTGGGTGCGCAGGAATGCTGACAAGGGGCTGACGGCGCCATCTGCGGTCGCATCCCGTGTCGCGGCGGCAAGGGCATCGCGCGCCGCATCCGGGAAAGAGGCCTTGAGTTGCGTCAAAGTTGGTGCGCCGTCTGTGGCCACCGCGCTAAGCGCATCAGGTGCGGCAAGGCCAGTCTCATTTAAGACGGTTGCAAGCTCTTCGGCAAATCCGTCACCACTGTCCAGCGCCATTTCGATCTGTGCAATAGCCGTACGCGCCGCGGCCAGACTTGCCGCTTTGGCCAGGTCTTCTTCGGATGCGATTGCAGCGGCTTGAGCGGCTTCCAAGGCGGTCAGTTTTTCGGTCAGCGCCGTTTCAATACCGGACACTTTGTCGTTCAGCGCGGTTTCAATCGTCGCGACTTTGTTGGTTTGGCTGGCCTCCAGCGCGCCAAATCGGGTGTCCACGCTGGCCAGCATATCAGCCAGTTTGCGTTCAAAGGCGGCAGTGACCTCTGCGGGCAGTTCGGCCTTTGGAATTGGCTGTGTCTCGACCTCGTTGATCCGTGTCATCAGTTCGGCGATGCGCGGATCTATTGCGGCAACAGTGGTGCTGACCGTTTCAAGATCGACTGCGGTTTTCGCGGTTTGCGTTTGCAGAGCCTCAAGGGCGCTGGTCACAGGTGTCAGATCGGGTTCGGCTGCGGCAATGGCGTCAATCCGCGCGCTTGCCTCTGTCAGCGTGGTTTCCAGCATGCTGATCTGTGTCGTCTGCGCCGCAATCTGTGTCTTCTGCTGCTCGATCAGGGCGGCCAGTTCTTCGGTGTTGCCACCCAGGGACAGCCATCCGTTTTCCCGCACATAATACAGACCACCAGCACCAAGACCCGCCGCGATCACGCCGCCAAGCACCATCGGGAAAAAGCCACTCTTTTTTTCAGGCTCGGGGACGGGTGCGACAACGGGTGCGATCGGGGGTGTCATGGCGATTTTTGCGGTAGGGTCTGTGGTCTTAAGGCCCTCGTCCGTCGACGCCTTTACCGGATCCGAGTTTGCCGAAGCGACATCTTTTGCCTCGG
>CALGTJ010000017.1 GCA_937901435.1 uncultured Rhodobacter sp.
CGGGCAGATTTTCTGGCGCTGTTTCCAGAGATCATCTGCCATTGGGCCTAGTGCGATGCGATGGACGGGCACGTCCGTTACACAGAGTTCGAGGCGCGCATCATGGCCGCTCTGGACGAGGCCGCGACCCATTCCGGCACGACATTGATTGTCACATCGGGCGGAGTAATCGGTACCATTCTGCGGCAGGTTCTGGGGCTGACGCCACGCATGGCGGCGGGATTGATGCTGAACATTCACAACGCCTCCGTCCACGAATTGACCCGCGAGGCTGGGGTGTTACGCCTGTCCCTGTTTAACGCCAGTCCGCATTTTGACCCACAGGACCGCAGCCATGCGCGGACTTTTATCTGATCCGCTCGGGTGCAGGGGGTATACTCTATTGCATGTTATGTGTAGGTGAAAAATTTTGAATAATTGATACTTATATTGGAACCTATTAAATTTATAATATTAATTATGAAAAATTACACATAGCTGACATTCGAGAAAAATCTCATAAATGTTCGATATGTGTATTTTTTCATAGCTGAAATGCACTGTCACAACAGCCGATTGCACAAATCGATCATACTGTCGCAGACGTGATCCCAGTCGCTTTCAGCGGTCAGATCCGTGGTCTGATCCGGCCCATGCTCCAAGGGGCGACACACAAAAGCTGTGGCAAACCCCAAAGCGCGGGCCGCGACGAGGTCGTCGTTATGGGCGGCGACCATCATGCACTCGGCTGGTGTCAGGCCAAGCGCCTCTGCCGTGCCCAGATAGGTCTGGGCTGTAGGTTTGTAGCTGCGGGTGTGCGCCGCCCCAAGGATCGCGTCCCACGGCAAACCACCGAACCGCGCAAGGTTCACCATCAGCGCGGTGTTCCCGTTCGAGGCGGTGGCGAGGATGTACCGCTTGCGCAATCCGGTCAGCCCCTCGACGCAATCGGGCCATGGGTGCAGGCGGTGCCACGCGCGGTTGATATGGTCCAGCTCTGCCGCGGTCAGACCCGAAATGTCATAGGCGGCCAGCAGGGCGTCAAGGTTCTCTCGGTGCAACTCATCGAGGATCACATAGTCGCGTGTGCCGCTGCGCACCGCCTCCATCGCGGGCTGATACATGGCGCGCCAGTCGACGGCCATCTGGGTCCAGTCCCGCGTCAGGCCGCGCGGGGCAAAGAAGGCGGCAAGGTCATTCGAGACTGAACTGCGCCAATCGACGACGGTGCCGAAAACGTCAAACATCAGTGCTTTGATCTGGGTGGTCATGGGCGGCCCTTTGGCTGAATCTCACGCAGTTTGGGTGGCAGCGGGCCTGCGATCAAGGTCTTTGTCGTTTGGGGCTTTTGTCGTGCGGGGCGACGGGTCATCATGGTGCGACAAACATGGGGGATCAAGATGCCGGACAACCTGAGGCTTTGCGTGGCGCAGATGACATCGACCACGCATCATGCGGGCAACATTGCCTTTGTGACAGAGGCCGCGCGCCATGCGGCGCAGACGGGGTGTCATCTGCTCGCACTCCCAGAGGTGGCGGGGCTGATGAACCGCAACCCGCAAGAGGTGCGTGATCTGGTGTCAAGCGAGCAGGCAGATCCCTTTGTCACCGCCTGTCAGGCGCTGGCGCAAGAGCAAGAGCATGGCCTCTGGATCGAAACGGGGTCGACGCCGATTGCGGGGCCGGATGGCAGGTTTCTGAACCATGGCAACCTGATTGATGATCAGGGGGCGATCCGCGCGTGTTATGACAAGATTCATCTGTTTGATGTGGCGCTGGACGGGCAGGCCCCGATTGGCGAGAGCAAACGCTATGCGCCGGGGGGCGAGGCCGTTCTGGTGGACACGCCTTGGGGCATGTGGGGCCTGTCGATCTGCTATGATCTGCGTTTTCCGCATCTCTATCGCGACTACGCCAAGGCGGGCGCGGGGGTGGTCTTTATTCCCTCTGCCTTTACGGTGCCCACGGGGCAGGCCCATTGGGAGGTGCTGCTGCGCGCCCGCGCCATCGAGACCGGGTGCTTTGTGATCGCCGCGGCGCAGGTGGGCACCCATGACGACGGGCGCACGACCTATGGGCATTCTCTGGTGGTGGATCCATGGGGCAGGGTTCTGCTGGATATGGGCGGGCAAGAGGCGGGGTTTGGCGTGGTGGATCTTGACCTTGGACAGGTGGCGCGGGTGCGCGCACAGATCCCGTCGCTGGTGAACGAGCGGGCCTATGCGATCCGACATGAAAAGGGCCCGTCCAGCGGGCCCTGATCTGTGACGTGAACAGGGTTAGTTGCGCACCATCCAGAGCATGTCGAGGTCATGTTTCTTGGGTCCGGCATCTTCGCCAATCAAAAGAGAGCCATCGGCCATCGCCCAGATATTGTCCGGGTTGGCGGGCAGATTTGCGTCGCAGCGCCCGGCAGCATCGGTCTGGCCGATCACGTAAGGATCGAGCCGGGTGATGTTATAATCCTCGCCCGTGACAGCCACATAGGTGCCGCCGCAGCCCTCGGCGTTCAGCGCGATATCACCGCCGGTGGTCATATCCATCTCGCCCGTGGACCAGTCCTTGTGACCCCAGCTATTGTCCATGGTAAAGGACAGCGCAGAGGCGGCCAGATACACGGTATTGCCATGAGAGGTCACGCCCTCCAGCTTGTCCCATTCGTTTGTGGCCCCCATCGCGGCAGCGGTACGGCGCGATTCCAGAAAGGCCGCGCGCGCGTCGGGGGCAGTGCCTGCGGCATGGGCGCGGATCTCGTCGTCAGAGATATAACTGGTCTGCCCCTCCACCCAATCGGCCAGCGTCACCGCGTCATAGTCTGCGATCCATCCGGCGATTTCGGCGTTATTGCTGTGGCCCAGCTCGATCCACGCAATGTCAAAGCCTGCCTTATGCGGGTCGGCCTCGGCATCCTGCGTCATCTTCGCGGCATATAGCCTGCCCGCGCTCAGATCGCCCGCCGTATCGGCCACGAACTTGAAAAACACGCCGCCCGAGGCGGTGTTGTATTTCTTATCGCTATAAACCGCGCTGTCGTCGTCGGTCATATACAGCGTCTTGTTGTCGGGCATGATCGCGGCGGTTTCGTGGCTGAGACGGCCTGTGGCATAGTGTTTGACAAGGTCCTCGCCATCGGCAGAGGCGGGGTTCCTGATTTCAATCATATAGCCATAGTCATAGGGATTGGCGAGTTTGCCGACATAGGCGGACATATTCTTGGGCTTGATGAAATTGATATCATTGCCGCCCGCAAAGCCGGGTTTTTCATCGGCGTCGTGGTTGTCGGGGTGGTTCCATGTGGCTGTATTGTAAAAGAAATACTCTTCTGCCAGCAGGGGCGTGCCCCAAGGGGTGACTGTACCGGAACAGAGCACCGCGCCGCCATCAACCGGCGAAAGGTCCAGCATTTTGGAACTGGCGAGATCGGCGGCCCATTTGCCGTCCTTGCGCATCAGCGAGAGTTTGGACACCGCACTGGCCCCGTCACGCCCCGCGCCCTCAAAGCCCGTGTAAAGATAGGCGGTGTCGGCACCCGTCGGGATAAAACCGTTGAAATCCGGGGTGTTGGACACATACATCAGCGTGCCGGTCACGTCGTAGACCCCGCCAAGGATCTGACCGTTGCCCAGCGTATCGCCTGCCCTGGCGAAGGTGACATAGTCGCCGCTGGCGACGGCGACGGTGCTGCGCTGGCCCTCTGGCGGCAGGTCCATGCCGGGGGCGTTGGCGTCAAAGCCCGCGATATAGCCGATCAGGGCGGGCGGGGCGTCGTCGCGAAACGTGTTTTTACCGCCGGGATGCTGGGCGTTGAGAAACAGATCGCCGCCCTCATTGGTGGACAGGCCTGTGACCTCGGCCCCTTCGGGCATGGTGGCGATGCGCACGAGGGTGCGGTCCTGTGCAAGGCTGGACAGCGGAACGCTTAGCAGGAATGCGGCAGAGCACAGCAGATAAGATTTTTTCATGGGCGATTCTCTTTGTTAAAAAGTGAGTCCTTGGGGACCAGTAGACGGCAAGTCAGCACAACCACCAAGCGAAACTATCGGTTTTTATCCGGCGTCAGGGGCAGGCGCAGGCGAATGGTGGTGCCTTTCGGGCTGTCGAGGATATCCAGACGTCCGCCATGATTGGCCATGACCCGCGCGGCGATGGGCAGGCCAAGCCCGCTGCCGGGGCCTGCGTTGGCTTGGGTAAAGCGGTTCAGCGCGGCGGCATGTTTGTCGGGTGGGATGCCGATGCCATCATCCTGCACACAAAGGTCGGCCTGCGTACCGCCATGGGTCAGGGTCAGGTCGATCCGGCTTAGCCCGGCCCCGCCATGGACCTGCGCATTGCGCAGAAGGTTCAGCAGGGCCTCTTGCAACATGATCTCGTCGCCGCTGATGATCAGGGGGGTATCGGGCGCGATGCAGGTCAGGTCTGTTTGCGGATCGGTGCTCTGCGCGCGAAACCTCTGGGCCACGCGACGGGTCATCGCGCTAAGGTCGATGGTCTGGCCAATGCGCGAAATATCGGTGCCGCTGGCCCGCTCGAAGGACAGCAGTTGGTCGGTCAACTGGCTGGCTTCGTGGGCGGCCTGCACCAATTCGGCGCTGCGGTCTTTCGCGGCTTGCAGAGTGGGGGCGTTTTGCACCGCCTCGGCCAGCGCCAGCACGCCCGCCACCGGGTTGCGCAACTGATGGGCGGCGTTCGAGATGAATTCGTCCTTGGAACTGATCCGCCGCGAGATGCGGTCCAGCAGGATGTTGAGCGTCGCCACCAGCCCGCGCGCCTCGATCGGCACGGCGCGGCGGATCGGTTCAAGTTCGCTGGGCGAGCGTTTTGCGATGGCCTGCTCTAGGCTCAGCAACGGGCGCAGACCAAGCCCAACGCCGAACCAGACCACCAGCGCGACAGAGGCGACCAGCAGGGCGATGACGGCAAAGGACCGGGTGACCACATCGCGCACGAACAGACGGCGCACATCTGCATTCTGCCAGACGGTGATGTTAAAGATGCCCGCGACCCCGCTGATGGACGTGACGTCCTGAAACCGCAGCACCCGCACCTCGCGGCCCTGATAGCGCGCGTCATAAAAGAACGGCTGGGTGAGATCCGCACTGGCGGTGCGGGCGCGCACGGGCGGGGTGGAATACCCGGTGACGAACACGCCGTCCGGGGCATAGACGTGGTAAAACAACTCGCCGCCAGAGGTGTCGTTGATCAGGCGTCGGGTGTTGGGGCTAAGGGCGTCGCCATCCGACACCGCGATATCGCGCGAAATCGCAAGCGCAGCCGACAAAAGCCCCCGGTCAA
>CALGTJ010000018.1 GCA_937901435.1 uncultured Rhodobacter sp.
GCGCCTCGTTTATGGCCAAGCATTGCGACCACTGTCCTTTCAAGGATCATTATCATTATCATTATATATATTGTAGAGCCCGTTGTGGGGCTATCGAAATATAGCATTTAGTGTCAAAGATTTAGATACAATTCACATCTGCGCTAGGTTCACGGCATCACAAAGACCGACCTCGCTCTTTGACCCGTGGGGGGCCTTGACGCCTTTGGTCGGGGGTGCATTTGCCAGTTTCTGCACTAAGGGTCTGGGATTACATAAGTTTGACAGACACCGCCGACGCTCGCAAAAAGCGCCATTCCCGGCTTCATTCCTTTTGGGGGCCGCTGATATAATCGTGAGAGAAAAATTACTTTCCCCGCAGGGGCGCCAAAAAGATATGCGCGGTACGGCGGGTTACCGCTCAATCCGGGAAAATGCTGCGGTAATGGGTGTTGATCGCGCCTGCGGTTGTCCACCAGACCTGTGCGCCGCCCTTGTCCAGCATGTGCTGCAACGCGATTTGCAGATGCTTCAGGCGGTGGGGGTGCCCCATCAGATAACCGTGCAGCGCAATGCCCATAACCAGCGGGCGACGCGCGCTTTCTTCCAGCATGACATCAAAGGCATCGCGGATCATCGCACCAAAACCTTCGGCCTCTTGCTTGCGCCCGACGATTTGGGGGATGTCGTTCAGTTCCTGCGGATAGGGGACCGACAGGATGCGCCCGGTGCGGGTTTTCATCCACACCGGTTGGTCGTCATGGCACCAATCCATCAGATATTCATAGCCCGCCTCGTGCAGCAAATCAGGCGTCACCCCACTTTGCGAGATCCACGGCCCCAGCCAGCCCTTTGGCGCGCGCCCCTCTTGACGGGTCAGCACCTCTGTGGCCTCGCCGATCAGCGCCGCCTCTTGCGCCTCTGGCAGCACGCCCTGCCGTTCGGAATTACTGCGCCCATGCCCGGCGATCTCGTCGCCGCGCGCGCTGAACGCCTCTATCAAACCGGGGGCCTCGGCATAGAGGTTGGAATTGGCCAGCACCGTCGCAGGCACGCCAAGCCGGTCGAACAGTTCCAGCATCCGCCATGCGCCGACCCGGTTTCCGTAGTCGCGCCACGCGTAGTTCAACACATCCGGCTGCGGGCCACCGGGGGCAAGCTCTGCCCCCAGCCCCTCGCCAAAGCTGAAACACTCAAGGTTCATCCCCAGATACACCGCCAACCGCCGCCCGTCCGGCCAGTGAAAATCCGGGCGATCGGTGATGGCGGAATAGGCATAGCGACCGTGTGAGGGCATAACAGCAGACCTTATCTAGGCGACGACAGATTACAGGGTGTCGAGATGGGCAATCAACGCGTCGATCTCGTGAAGCGTGTTGTAATGCACGGCAGACACGCGGATCACCCCGTCAGGATCGGCCAGATCTAACGCCTGCACCAAGCGGCGCGAATAGAAGTCGCCGTAGCGAATACCAAACCCAGTCGGATCGGTCGCCTCGACGATCGCGCGCGAGGATTTACCGTCGATGGTAAAGGAAATCGTCGGCACGCGGCGCGCCTTGTCACTACTGGGATCGCCAATGATAGTCACATCCTTGCGGCCCCGCAGATAAGCCAGCAGGCGTTCGGAAATCGCCTGTTCATGGTCCGCGATAATGTCAAACGCCGCCTCGACTGCCGCGCGGCCTTGGGCGTTGATGCCATGCGCCTGCGCGAAATCTTCGAGATAGGCGATCACGCCAGTGCAGGAATAGGCAAGCTCGTGGCTGGCGTTCCCCGGTTCCATTTTTTGCGGAACCTTGTCGTTGGGAAAGAAAGAGTGGTTGATATTGCCCGCCGCCAGCAGCGCATCATAGCGCCCATAAAGGGCAGCAAAATGCGCGCCATATGTCTTGTAGACCGAAAACCCGTAGAAATCCGCGCCCAGCGCCTGTACGTCGATGGCGCGGTGGGGCGCATAGGCGACCCCATCCACACATAGCAACGCCCCGCCTGCATGGACGATATCGGCTATCTCGCGCACCGGCATGATAGAGCCGTAGATATTGGACGCATGGGTCACCGCGACAAGCCGGGTGCGATCCGACAACAGCGCCTGCAAGTCTGCCAGATCCGGCTGATGCGCGCCCTCTGGCATGGTCCAGACCTTTATCACGATCCCCTGCGAGGCCAGTTTGGCCCAAGGGCCTATATTGGCCTCGTGGTCAAAATTGGTGACGATCACCTCGTCGCCCGGCTGCCATGTCTGCACCAAGGCGCGCGCCAACTGGTCAAACAACTGGGTCGAGGTCGCGCCCAGCACGATTTCCTCTGGCCTTGCGGCGTTCAAAAGGGTGGCGACGGCCTGACGCCCCCTGTTCACCATCTCACCGGCCTGCGCCGAAGCGGCATAGGTCGCGCCAAGCTGCACATTCGCGGTGTAGAGAAACTCTGTGATCCGCTCGACCACATGGCGCGCGATCTGGCTGCCTCCGGCATTGTCCAGATAGACCTGCCCTTTGCCAAGGGCGGGAAAGGCGGCCCTGATGAAGGTCTGATCAATCGTCTGCATCTTGTTTCTCCTCCTGAATCAGGGTCTTCGCCCCTAGATTGACCTAAGGGCTTGGCCGTGGATGAGCCAGAGCGAGTCACCCTATGCCTAAAGAAAACGCATTATCGGCCTCAAAATAGCCTATTTTTTCAGCAAAATTAACGTTTTTCTGAGCATTTTTTAACTAAATCATCTTGACTTGCCATTTTTCTGATCACTACCCTATTCGCCACTGAAGCACTCACTAGCTTGGACTGTGTTATCAGGAACGAAAGGCCCTCTAGAGGCCAATAAAATAAACGGGAGTCAAAAATGAATATCAAGTTGATCGCCAGCGCCAGTGTCGCGCTGGGTCTCGCTGTACCCACCGTCAGTTTTGCCCAAGCAACCTTGGAAACGGTGAAAGAACGCGGCTTTATGAATTGTCAGGTTGGCCTGCCAACGCCAGGGTTTTACGCGCTGGCCGATGATGGCACATGGTCCGGCATGGACGTCGATATGTGTCGTGCTGTGTCCGCCGCCATCTTTGGGGATCCGGACAAGGTAGAGTACCAGTCGGTGACCTCTGCTGTCCGCTTTACCGCGCTTGCCAACTCTGAAAGCGATATGTTGTCGCGCACGACCACATGGACCGCGACACGCGATAGCCAGTTGGGTCTCGATTTCACGGCCGTCAACTTTTACGATGGTCAGGGGTTCTTGGTCCCTGTCGATGCGGACATCAACTCTACGCTGGAACTGGATGGTGCCACGATCTGCGTGCTGACCGGCACCACGACAGAGCTTAACCTCGCTGACTATTTCCGCGCCAAAGGCATGGATTTTACACCCGTGACCAACGAGAACGTCAACGTTCTGGTCGAGACCTATCTTGGTGGTGGCTGTGACGCTTACACCAACGACAAATCCGGTCTGGCCGCGCGCCGCTCTGCCTTCCCGGATCCATCAACTCACAAGATCCTGCCAGAGACCGTTTCCAAAGAGCCTCTGGGGCCGGTTGTCCGTCAGGGCGACGATGCATGGGCCAACCTTGTGCGCTGGGTCATGTATGGCATCATGAACGCCGAAGAGCTGGGCATCACAAAGGCCAACGTCGAAGAGATGGCCGCATCGGCAACCGATCCTAACATCGCGCGTCTGCTGGGCGTCGAAGGTAACATCGGCGAAGGCCTGGGTGTCAGCCCGACCTTTATGGTCGATGTGATCAAGGCCATTGGCAACTACGGCGAGGTTTACGAGGCGAATATCGGTGAGAACACTCCGATCGGTATTCCACGCGCCAATTCGCTGAATGCGTTGTGGACCGAAGGCGGCATCATCTACGCACCGCCCTTCCGCTAAGATCCAAGACCGGCGCAGAAGACATCGGTCTTCTGCGCCGACCTTTTCGGATCGACCCTTTTCCTCTTTGTCTTCAGGAGTGACCGCATGGCGATGACCGGTGACGGCGGCCAGAAAACCGCAACCCGCAGCGTGTTTTCCAAGGTTCTGACTGACGCCAAATGGCGTGCGATCTTCCTACAATCGATTACACTTCTTAGCGTTGTTTTGTTTATCTCTTGGCTGACGCACAACACCGTCACCAATCTGGCTGAACGCAATATGTCGGCGGGCTTTGGCTTTCTCGACGTAGAGGCCGGGTTTGGGATCGGCTTTACCCTGATCGAATATACAGAGGGCGACACCTACCTGCGCGTCTTCGTGGTTGGCATTCTCAACACGCTTCTGGTCGCGGTGGTGTCTATTTTTCTGGCCACAGTTCTGGGCCTGATTGTCGGTCTTGCCCGCCTGTCCCCAAACTGGCTGATCGGCAAAGTCGCGCGCTCTTATGTCGAGTTGTTGCGCAACACGCCGCTTTTGCTGCAAATCATCGCGTGGTATTTCGGGGTGTTCAACCTGTTACCCCGTCCAAAACAAAGCCTTGAGTTCGGATCGGGCTTTGTCCTGAACAACCGCGGCTTTTACATGCCCTCGCCGGTGCCAGAGGCGGGGTTTAACGCGGTTCTGATCACCTTTGCGATTGCGATCATTTTTGCCATCTGGCTGTTTCAGTGGTCCAAGGTTCGCCTTGATAAGACCGGCAAGGCGTTTCCTGCGATCTGGGCAGGCTTGGCGGCAATCATCTTTGCGCCCCTGCTGGTTCATCTTGTGCTGGGCGCGCCACTGGGGTGGGATATGCCAGAGTTGAAGGGTTTCAACTTTGTGGGTGGCACCTCTGTTCCGCCAAGTTTTTGCGCCCTGATCGTGGCCCTGTCAGCCTATACCTCTTGCTTTATCGCGGAAATCGTCCGCTCTGGTATTCAATCCGTGTCCAAGGGCCAGCTAGAGGCCGCAGGCGCGCTGAACCTGCCCTCTAACTGGACGCTGCGCC
>CALGTJ010000019.1 GCA_937901435.1 uncultured Rhodobacter sp.
GTTTGGGAAGACCTCTCGCAGAAGTCGCGTGGCTTCATTCAGACAGGTTCGCACCGCATAATCTGAGGCGACAATTGTGACTTCCCGCTCGACATCGGGTCGAATTTCACCCGGTCGCAAGGCGGCAAATGCATGGGCTTGAGCTATCATATTATTCAGCGGTGCAGTCAGGGACTTGGCAAAGGGTGTCAAGACATGAACCCGTCCCGAGCGCACCAGAAGCGGATCGTCAAAATGCCGGCGCAGATGACCGAGTGTCGTGCTCATCGCTGATTGGCTTAGGTGCACTTGTGCGGCGGCGCGGGTAATATTTTGTTCGCTAAGGAGCGCCTTTAAGCAGATAAGCTGGTTGAGATCAAATCCGTTTAGGCGCATTTTGATTATCCATAAGATTGATATATACATATCAGGTTATTCCATTTTACTGATATACAGGTTTCTGCGAATGTAAATGTGCTGTAACCGTAAAAAAGGAAACGCCATGTCCCTGCCACAGCCCTCTGTCATCGCTCAGGATGAGATTGCCCGCACTTATGAACGCGACGGTTTTGTTGTGCCGATTGACGTACTGTCGCAATCGCAAGCCCATACGCTGCGCATCGACTTGGAGACCGCTGAGACGGAACTGGCAGGCGACCCCGAAAAACTGGCCTTATTGAAAGCCTATCCAGACCGGCTTTTGCCCTCGTTTGATGCATTGACCCGGAATGAAACATTGATTGCGGCCGCGTCGGCGGTACTGGGCCCCGACCTTATGGTCTGGAGCGCTGGGCTTTTTATCAAAGAGGCCAACTCGCCTAAAATCGTATCCTGGCATCAGGACCTGACCTATTGGGGTCTTGATGACATCTGTGAAACCACATGTTGGTTCGCGCTGTCCGCCGCCAGCGAACAGGCGGGCTGTATGAAATTTGTACCCGGCAGCCATAAGACAAAGATCGTGCCGCATGTCGATACCTACGCCGAGGACAATCTCTTGTCCCGCGGTCAGGAGATCGCTGTCGAGGTTGATGAAAAAGAGGCGGTTGCAGCCGCGCTTGATGCCGGTCAGGCCTCGATGCACCACGGGCTTTTGTTTCACAGCTCAGGTCCGAATGTGACAGATGACAGGCGCATAGGTTCGGCCATCCGCTATATTAAGCCGTCTATGAAACAACAAACAGGCGACCGGCCACTGGTGTCTTTGGTCAGCGGGCAGGATCACTTTGGCCATTTCAACATCGCCAATGCGCCTAAGGGCCGCCTGACCGATGAAGACTTTGAAATGTGCCGTCAGGATAAAGCTTTAAAACAGCGCCTGCTGTACTGAGGCGTTCGGCTCAAAGCGCTTTGGGCTTGTACTCGCACTGCAACGCTTCTGCGGATTCCATATCACATAACCGGGAACTGACGTGAGGTGCGGGAAAAAAGTCAAGAAAGGGGGCAAAGGTTAAGTGCCACCCGCTTTTCATCTTCGCCAGTTCTGATGCACTGGCGATTGTCACAGACAGTGAGACCATGCCGTTGGGTCCTTGGCCGGTGCAACCAGCCAATCAGATCGGATTTGTTCATGGTATACTTTTTTTCGACGTATTTGAAACGCCCAGTATTCCTGCCTTTTAAACCTAGCCACACCCAAAAGTCCGCGTAATACCCGAAGGCAAGTCACAAACACGCATGCCCCCTGTTGTCGCCCTTAATTGCATCGGCAACCGTTCATTCCAATCCCTCAGGACGCCCCACCACGACGAAATGCAAACCTGCGGGATCAAGTAACTGCCGCGCGACGCGGTTTGCATCCTGCAGAGTAACGGCGTTTATCTTGTCGTTACGATTGTTGATGTAGGCCACAGGGAGCCCCTGCATCTGCATCCCGACCATGATATTGGCAATCGGACCGTTGCCGTCAAATCTAAGGGGATAAGATCCGGTCAGATACGTTTTGGCGCGACGCAATTCGTCTTGTGTGACACCGCGATCCGCCATCCGCGTCCATTCCGCGCGGATCACAGCAACGGCTTCGGCGATGCGGTCGTTAGCCGAGGCAACGCGGCCGATATAGAGATGCGAAAAATCTTTTGGCAACAGGTAGGAAGAAACCCCGTAGGTCAAGCCGCGTTTTTCGCGCACCTCTTCCATCAGGCGGCTTTCAAAGCTGCCACCACCGAGGATTTGATTGACCAGATAGGCGGCGAAAAAATCTGGGTGATCGCGCTCGATCCCGCGTTGAGCAAAAATAGCCACCGATTGCGGGGTGTCGAAATCCACTACCGTGGTGCCGCCGTCCAGTTTGTAAGCCACCTTTGATGGCATCGGACGCCCGGATTGGGGTAAATCCGACAACAGACTGTCCAGCAGGGTGGTCAGCTGTTCGGCGGTGATATCGCCCACCGCGGATGCATAGACCCTGTCGCGGACCAGCGTGCCAAGATGGGCGGCCCTGATCTGGTCCTGGGTCAGGGCGCTGACGCTGTCGATTGTGCCCTCGGCTCTCGAGCCATAGGGGTGATCGCCAAAGGCCAGCGCGTCAAAGCGCTGTGACACAATTGAGTCGGGGTCTTTAC
>CALGTJ010000020.1 GCA_937901435.1 uncultured Rhodobacter sp.
GATCACTCTCATACCGCAGCCGCCAACCGACCGTGGTGAATAATCCGGGTTAACAGCCAGTTGGCGCAGAACACCGGGGCTGCCGTAACGTTTGAATCCGGCACCTATTACGCCATGGTCGCAGGAGACAACGCCGAAGAGATCGTCGGCATCGTGGTCGTCACCTCTACAGACCCTCGTTACACAGGCGTCACGACGCGGGAAACCGGTGGATTTGTCGTTTATCGCTAAGCGCTTAGCGCTATTGGTTGTGGCCTGTGTTGCCGTTTCACAGGCCGCGCCAATCGCCGTGGCGCAATCGGGGTCCGAGGGTGCGAGCGACATTGTCAGCCCCGACGAGATGCGCGTGGCTGCTGTGAATGCGCTGCAAAGCGGCCATAGTCGCGCGGCTTTGACGATGGCAAATGCGCTTTTGCTGCGAGACGCCTTGGATGTACCGGCCCTGATCATCAAATCTCGGGCCGCTCGCAATGTCGGCGAATTCAACGCGGCAATCGCGGCGGGAAAATCGGCTTGGGTCCAGGCGAATACCGAGGACGAAAAATACGCCGCCGCTATGGCCGTGGCACAGGCGTTATCCTCGGATGGCAAACGCACGATGGCGCAGTTCTGGCTGCGTCGCGCCGCAGACAAGGCCCCGAATGAGGCCACCCGCAACATCGCCGCCCGCGATTTCCGCTATGTTCGCGCGCGCAATCCATGGTCCAGCGAGCTTAGCTTCAACATCGCGCCAAGCAATAATATCAATAACGGGTCAGTCCATGAGACCACCAAACTTTTTGGCCTGCCCTTTGATTTCGAATTGAACGGCGCGGCGCGTGCGTTGGAAGGTTTGGAATACTCGGCTGGCTATGCCGGGCGCTATCGCTTTGATCAGACAGAACTTTACGCGCAAGACGTGATTTTTCAGGTGAACCACCGCACCTACAGCCTTTCTGACAGCGCGCGCGCAATGGCCCCTGGTGTCAAGGGTCGCGATTTCGCCTTTAGTCAGCTTGGCGCGGGCTATGTCTACCAGCGCACGCCCAAAAACTGGGTTGGACCCTTCACGCTGAACGCCACGGGCGGACACACATGGTATGGCGGTGATCCCTATTCGACCTATCTGCGCCTCGGGGCTTCGCAAAAAATTGACCTTGGCCCGTCCAATGTGGTGAATTTTTCCGGCTCTGTCGAGCGCCAGTACGGGTCCGCCGCGCCAGACGCGGACATTCTGCGTGCGGATCTGCGCTTTGCCCATGGGTTTGGAAAGATTGGCACTTTGGGCCTGTCTCTTGGCCATAGTGACAGCATGTCGGATGACACCAGCGCAAATTTCACCGAATTGCGGGGCGGCGTGGAGTTCTATCTGGGCAAGCCTGTTTTCGGCGCGCAGGTCAGCTTTGGGATCGATTGGCGCCACCGTGATTTCCCGAACTCGCGCTATGATCCCTCCGGGCGCAATGACACAGAGGTGTCCGCCTCGCTCGACATGACGTTTACCCAGATCGAACGCTACGGGTTCAATCCGACCATCAGCCTGAATACATCCCGCACCGACAGTAACATCGGTCTGTTCGACAGCGAATCGCTTGGCGTGAGTTTTGGGTTGCGCTCTGCCTTTTGAGGTCAGGACTGGCGGCTCAGCTTCAGCGTGCTACACTTGGTCCCATCAAACGGAGGAACCGATGAGCATTCAATATCTTCACACCATGGTCCGCGTCGCCGATCTGGACAAATCCATTGCCTTTTACAAGCTGCTGGGCCTCGAAGAGACCCGCCGCATGGACAGTGAAGGCGGTCGTTTCACGCTGGTCTTTATGACCCCTCCGGGCCAGGAAAACGCCCATGTCGAATTGACCTACAACTGGGACGGGGATGAAGGTCTGCCCAGCGACAGCCGTCACTTTGGCCACCTCGCCTATGCCGTCGACAATATTTATGATATGTGTCAGATGCTTATGGACAATGGCATCACCATTAACCGCCCGCCACGCGATGGGCATATGGCCTTTGTGCGCTCGCCGGACAACATCTCGATCGAATTGCTGCAAGCCGGTGACCACCTTGCACCGGCAGAGCCTTGGCTGAGCATGGGAAACACCGGGCATTGGTAAATCGCTTTGCTGCCCTGATGTTGGCGGGGGGGCTTGCGGCCTCCCCGGCGTTTGGCCAATGCCGTCTGGCGCTGGCCCTCGCGCTGGACATTTCCAGCTCTGTTGATGCGGGCGAAGATCAGCTTCAGCGGCAGGGATTGGCCAATGCGCTGATCTCGGATGAGGTTCGCGCGGCGATCTTGTCAGAGGCAGGGCGTCCGGTTGCACTGGCTGTGTTCGAATGGAGCGGGCGATATCAACAGGATATGATCGTCGATTGGCGCCTGCTGGCCAGCGAAGCCGATATTTTGCTCAGCGCAGACGAGATCCGCTCTAGCAGACGCAGTTACGCCGATTTTCCCACCGCTTTGGGCTACGCGCTTGGCTACGCGGCAGGCGTCATCGCAGATGCGCCGCCTTGTCTGTTTCAGACGCTGGATGTGTCCGGGGACGGCGTGAATAACGAGGGCTTCAAACCTGAACTGGCATATCTGAATTTCCCCCTCGCAGAGGTGACCGTGAACGGCCTCGCCATCGGTGGTTCTGCAGAGGATCTGGCAGGCTATTACAGGCGCGAATTGATCAAGGGCCCCGGTGCTTTTGTCGAAGAGGCGAGGGATTTCGCGGATTTTGAGCGCGCGATGCAGCGAAAATTGGTGCGAGAGTTGGAAACACGCGCCATCGGCATGGCACCCTACACTGATCCCAAAGGGGGATAGATGCGCTTTCTTGCGGCTGTTCTGATCGGGTTGTGGGCCGCACAGGGTCAGGCGAGTTGTCGTCAGGCGCTCGCCCTGGGGCTGGATGTGTTTGGCTCGGTGGATGCACGGGAATATCAGCTACAACTGGACGGGCTGGCGGGCGCATTGATTCGTCCAGATGTTCAAGACGCGATTCTGGCCTTTCCCGAGGCGCCAATCCGGCTTTACGTTTTTGAATGGGCAGGCCCCGGCAGCGTGCGACCTGTGCTGGACTGGAGTGAACTGCGTGACCAACCTGCCATAGCACGGGTTGCCGGAATTTTGCGCAGCACGCAGCGTGTCAAACAAGATCCCTCAACCGCTATCGGGCAGGCGATGCTGCACGGTGCAAACAGCCTTATGTCACAACAAGACTGCTGGCGCTTTACACTGGATCTGTCAGGGGATGGCGAATCCAACGCAGGTCCCCGCCCCCGAAGCCTGCGGCAGAACCCCGACATCGGGCAAATCTCCATAAACGCATTGGTCATCGGGTCTGATGCCCAATCGCAAGGGGATCGTCGACAGGCTGAAATTGCCGCCCTTTGGGCCTATTTCAAGAACGAGGTGATCCATGGACCGGACGCCTTTGTCGAACTCGCCCTTGGGTTTGAGGACTTAGAAAACGCCATGGCACGCAAATTGCTAAAGGAACTCGCCAGCATCGCAGTCAGCCAATTAGGCAGCCCCGCGCGCGCCGCACCCTGACTGAGCGCGCCAACTGTGAAACAGGTGCCAACCGCGACGCACCAAAGGTGCGGCGCATATAAAGCGCGCCGCAGGCGCTCAATTTGGAAACAGCCAGTTTCAATAGATATAGCGTATCTGATCGCTCCAATACCGTTCCACCCGGCGCAGAGAGTTGTTGATCTCTTCGATGCCATCACCGTCCAGCATTGATCTCTCTTCAAGCCCCTCGGCATGACGGGCAAACAGATCCTCGACAATGGCCTGCACCCTGCGCCCTTTTTCCGTCAGGCGCACCCGCACGGACCTGCGGTCGATTTCACAGCGCTGGTGGTGCATAAAGCCCGTTTCAACCAGCTTTTTCAAATTATAGCTCACATTTGAACCCTGATAGTATCCACGGCTTTTCAACTCGCCCGCCGTCACTTCGTTGTCACCGATATTAAACAGCAACAGAGCCTGAACAGAGTTGATCTCAAGGATCCCCAGCCGTTCAAATTCATCTTTTATGACATCAAGCAACAACCGATGCAGTCGCTCGACTAAACTCAGAACTTCGAGATATTGTGGCATGAATCCCTGTTTTACCACGTCTCCGATCTGGGAATGCACACTCATCTTGTTCTCCACATTTCGCTGACTTGTCACAGTCATAGCGGTGGAAAACCAAATATTTCGTTAAACGATCAAGACCTTGAGCAGATTACTGTCAACTTGCGCCGGCATGGGCCGAAATTCGTCCCATCAGCCCCCCATAGGCCAGCGGCGTTGCAACCTGCCCTGTGACCCACTGATAAAGGTCATGGTCGTTCTCGGCCAGCAAACCGTCATACAGGTCAAGCTCTTCTCCTGACAGGCCCTGCAGCTCGTCTGCCGCAAAGGCCCCAAGGATCAAATCCATTTCTTTGATACCCCGCCGGATCGACCGCATGTAAAGCCGCTTTAGCCGCGCCTCATCCGTTTCGCCCATCATCAGGTCTCCTTCAATGCGCGACGCAGGCGCTTTTCCAGCCCGCCCAATTTATCCGCCGCCTGGGTGATGGACCCTTTGATCTGGCGGATCTCGGTCAAGAGCGCGTTGATGTCCGGGCTGATTTCACTATGATCGCCGGGGGCGGGTATCCCCTCGCCCTCGCCATTCAGCAGCCACATCAGCGACACATTCAGCACGCCTGCCAGCATCTGCAACTTGTTGGCCCGCGGCTCGCTGATGTCGTCTTCCCAGCCCTGCACCGTCTTAAGTTTGACACCAAGTTTACGCGCCAGATCCGCCTGAGTGATCCCCAGAACCTCGCGCCCTGCGGCAACCCGGTCGCCAAACGTGGCGGCATCGTTGGAATACCAGCCGTCCAGCGGGTCTGTTTCATCGGTAGAGTTGGTCATGTCGCCCTCTTTTCCCGTTATTGATATCACGTCGGCCGCTCTTTCCCGGCAATCCGGCTTGAACGGCGCTTGCCTGCACCCTAGAAGGAATTGCAGCAACCTTCCACCCGGAGCCTCATATGTCTTTCCTGTCCGCGACACTGAACCGCGTGAAACCTTCGCCCACCATCGCGGTGAGCACAAAGGCGGGCGAGCTTAAGGCTGCCGGGCAAGATGTGATCAGCCTCAGCGCCGGAGAGCCGGATTTCGACACGCCGCAAAACATCAAGGACGCGGCGATCGCGGCAATCGCGGCGGGCAAGACGAAATACACCGCGCCTGACGGGATGATCGAGCTGAAACAGGCGATCTGCGCCAAGTTCAAGCGCGAGAACGGCCTGGATTACCAGACCAACCAGATCACGGTCGGCACGGGCGGCAAGCAGGTGCTGTACAACGCGCTGATGGCAACGATGAACCCCGGCGACGAGGTGCTGATCC
>CALGTJ010000021.1 GCA_937901435.1 uncultured Rhodobacter sp.
GTGTTCGAGATGACGGGCAATGGTCTGGCAGAGGTGCGCAACCCCTCTGCCCTGTTCCTGTCAGAGCGCGACAAACCCGCGCCCGGCAGCGTTGTGTTCGCCGGGATCGAGGGCACACGCCCGGTGCTGGTCGAGTTTCAGGCGCTGGTCGCCCCCTCGCCCCATTCTCAGGCGCGCCGCACCGTTGTGGGCTGGGATGGCTCGCGCCTGGCGATGATTCTCGCCGTGCTGGAATCACGCTGCGGCATTCCGTTCACCGGGCTTGATGTGTACCTCAACGTGGCAGGTGGCATAAAAATAGGCGAACCTGCCGCCGATCTGGCTGTGGCCACTGCGCTACTTTCTGCGCGCGAGGATGCGGCACTGCCTGCGGATACTGTCGTTTTTGGCGAAATTAGCCTATCAGGGGCGTTAAGGCCGGTCGGGCAGACAGAAAACCGGTTGAAAGAAGCCGGTAAACTTGGTTTTACCACCGCTATTGCGCCACAGCGCAGCAAGACCGGCGATGGGTCGGGGTTGGTGATAAGGCAAATGGGCGATTTGGCCCAGGTGGTCGGCGAGATTTTCGGAGCGGGCTAAGACCCGACAGCAGGAGCGGACATGGACGGTTTCACGATTATTGATGGCGTGGTGGCGGTTGTCATCATTATCTCTGCCATCCTTGCCTATTCGCGCGGCTTTGTGCGCGAGGCCATGGCCATCCTTGGCTGGATCGCGGCGGCTGTCTTGGCGTTCCTGTTCGCACCGCAGGTCGAGCCGCTGGTCAAGGAAATCCCGGTCGTCGGAGATTACCTGCAAGACAGTTGCGAATTGTCGATCATCGCCGCCTTTGCCGCCGTCTTTGCCGTCGCACTGGTGGTGGTGTCGATCTTTACGCCGCTGTTTGCCTCTGTCGTGCAACGGTCTGCCCTTGGGGGTCTTGATCAGGGGCTTGGGTTCTTCTTTGGCGTGCTGCGCGGCATCCTGTTGGTGGCCGTGGCACTGGTCGTTTATGACCGCGTGGTCGTGAACGAAAGCATCGCAATGGTGGATGACTCTCGCACAGCCAAGATTTTTGCCCGCACCCAAACCAGCATCGACGAGCAGATCCCAGAGGATGCACTGGGCTGGATTGTGCAGCGCTATGAACAGCTTGTCGGTAGCTGCGGGTCGTAAGGCCCCACTCAGCCCCGCGCCTGCTGCCCGCGCCCGTTCGGGGGCCGGCGCCGGGTCACAATCGCCTTTCATCCCTCAACGCGCCTGCCCGATCCTGGGCGCCTACAGGCCAATGGCATCGCCGCATGACCCCTGATCTGCTGTTCGCCCTTGTCACCTTTGCCTTTGTCACCTCGTTGTCGCCGGGGCCAAACAACCTGATGCTGATGGCATCGGGCGCAAATTTCGGGTTCCGTCGCACGGTTCCGCATATGTTCGGGGTTGGCCTTGGTTTCATGCTTATGGTGTTGCTTGTGGGTCTTGGACTGTCGCAGGTGTTTGATGCCTATCCGGTCAGCTACACAATACTGAATGCCGCCAGCCTGTTGTACCTGCTCTATCTCGCGTGGAAGATCGCCAATGCCGCCGCCCCGAAAGAGGCCAACGGGCTGGGCACACCAATGAGCTTTTTGCAGGCCGCCGCGTTTCAATGGGTCAATCCAAAGGCTTGGGCCATGGCCCTCACCTCTATCAGTCTCTATGCCCCGGACCGCACGATGGCGTCCATGCTTATGGTCGCACTGGTGTTTGGCGCGATCAACCTGCCCTGCGTCAGTTCCTGGACCGTCCTGGGTCAGCAAATGCGTCGCGTGCTGACCAACCCTGCGCGTCTGCGCGTGTTCAACTGGACGATGGCGGTGCTTTTGGTCGGCTCTGTCCTGCCGGTTCTGCTGGCATAACAATATAGCCTAAACTTAATTGTGATCCTTTGATGACACTCGCGGCGATCCGCTCTATGTGGGGGTCACCTTCTTAAGCCGGATTCGGAGCATCATTGCCATGACGCAGACGCCCCCCGCCACATTTAACGATGATGACCTCCCCGGCCTGCCGTTCGACGACGACGAACTGCACGAGGAATGTGGGGTTTTTGGCGTCATAGGAGTTGAAGAGGCCGCTAATTTTGTCGCCCTCGGTCTGCACGCCCTGCAACACCGCGGCCAAGAGGCCGGCGGCATTGTCAGCTACGCCCCCGAAGTTGGCTTTGCCTCGGAACGCCAGTTCGGCTATGTGCGCGATAATTTCACCAAGAAATCGCTGATGGCGCAATTGCCCGGCTCGATCGCCATCGGCCATGTGCGCTATTCCACCGCCGGGTCAAAGGGCAACACCCAGATCCGCGACGTGCAGCCCTTTTTTGGCGAGTTCGCCATGGGCGGTGCGGCCATTGCCCATAATGGCAATATCACCAACGCGGATGCGCTCAAGCGTGAGTTGATCCAGCGCGGCTCGATCTTTCAGTCGCACTCTGACAGCGAATGCATCATCCACCTGATGGCCCGCTCGTTGCAGCAAAATATCCCCGAGCGGATGAAAGACGCCCTGCGCCGGGTCGAGGGGGCGTTTTCGGTGGTCGCCATGACCCGCACCAAACTGATCGGTGTCCGTGATCCTCTGGGCGTGCGCCCGCTGGTGCTGGGCAAGATCGGGGATGGCTATGCGCTGTCGTCCGAAACCTGCGCGCTGGACATCATCGGCGCGGACTTCCTGCGCGAGATTGAACCGGGCGAAATGGTGGTGATCACCAAGGACGGCGTCGAAAGCTTTTCTCCGTTCGAGAAAAAAGCCTCTCGGTTCTGTATCTTTGAACATGTCTATTTCAGCCGGCCCGACTCGATCCTTGGTGGCCGGTCGGTCTATGAAAACCGCCGCCAGATCGGCGTAGAACTGGCGCGGGAGGCCCCTGTCGAGGCTGATCTTGTCTGCCCGGTGCCGGATTCCGGAACGCCCGCCGCGATTGGGTTCAGTCAGGAAAGCGGCATTCCCTATGCCATGGGCATCATCCGCAATCAGTATATGGGCCGCACATTCATCGAGCCGACAGAGCAGATCCGAAATATGGGCGTGCGCCTGAAACTGAATGTGAACCGGGCGCTGATCCGGGGCAAGCGTGTGATCCTCGTGGATGACAGCGTGGTGCGCGGCACGACCAGCCGCAAGATCAAGGAAATGATCCTCGATGCCGGTGCGGCAGAGGTCCATTTCCGCATCGCCTCGCCGCCAACCGCCTGGCCCTGTTTTTACGGGGTGGACACCCCCCAGCGCGAAAAACTGCTGGCCGCGACCATGTCAGAAGAAGAAATGCGCCAGCATCTGGGGGTCGACAGCCTTAAATTTATCTCGCTTGATGGCCTGTATCGCGCTGTGGGTGAGAAAGATGGCCGCAATGCTGCCAAGCCGCAGTATTGCGATGCCTGTTTTTCCGGGGAATATCCGGTAAGGCCAAGCGACATGATTGAAAAAGGCTTTATGTTGAAAGCGGCTGAGTGAAATGAGATCAACATTTCAAAAAAGGCCGCCCTGTGGGGCGGCCTTATTCGTCTAACGGATTGGTCGCTCCTCACGCCCTACGGCCGTTCATCGCCAGCGAGGACGCCCGCAGGGCGGAAGAGCAGACGTTTACCCGCGGCGCGCTTTCAAAGCTGTCACAGCGCCTGTGACGATCACAGCCGCCACAGCGGCCTTCACCGCATCGCCCATCAGAAACGGTGCCATCCAGTGCATCCACAGACCGTCCACCGTCTTGCCCATCATCACAGCAGGCCAGATCAGACCGGGCACGTAGAGCAAAACAGATGCCCCCAGGCTCACCACGACCGTCGGCAACAACCGGGCCGTCCAGCCCCGATCTGCCGCCAGCCCCGCCAGCACAGCCATCATCGCAAACCCGATCAAAAAGCCACCCGTCGGCCCCATCATATAGGCCACAGATCCCCCGCCATTGGCAAACACCGGCAGGCCCATCGCGCCTTCTCCAAGATAAGCGATCAACGTCGCGCCGCCCAGCCGCGCGCCATAGGTCAAACCGACGATCAGGATCGCCAGCGTTTGCAGCGTCATCGGCACCGGAAACATCGGCACAGAGACCTGAGCAGCGGCGGCAATAAACATCGTCCCTCCCAAGACCATCACAAGCTGGGTCAAGCGAGAGTGAGAGTGTGTGGGAAGAACTGCGTGCGCGAGCGTCATCAGGGGTCCTTTCGCATAAAAATCACCTTTTGATAAAAGCCAAGCGCGCCAGAGTGTCAACAGCCCTTGCGCCCCGGCCCATCAAATGACACATGAGCCGCCATGACGGACAGAAAACCAGCCCTTATCACAGGCGCGTCGCGCGGACTTGGCGCGGCGGTGGCGCTGTTATTGGCGAAAAGCCATCATATCATCGCCGTGGGCCGGACGACTGGCGCGCTCGAAGAGTTGGATGACCGCATTCAGGCGGCGGGTGGCACGGCGACACTGGTGCCGATGGATATCACCAATACGGACGCGATGGCCCATATGTGCCGCTCGGTTTATGACCGATGGGGCGGGCTTGACCTTTGGATGCACACGGCCATTCACGCAGCGCCTTTGACCCCCACCGACCATATCGACCCCAAGGATCTTTCCAAATCCATCGCCATCAACCTGACCGGCACCGCCAGCCTGATCCCAATGATCGCCCCATTGCTGCGGGCGTCGGGCCCGGCGACGCAGGCGGTGTTCTTTGACGATCCGCACGCGGGCGAGAAATTCTTTGGCACCTATGCGGCCAGCAAAGCCGGTCAAATCGCCCTTGCCCGCGCTTGGGCCACCGAGAGCGCAAAGAACGGCCCACAGGTCCACATTCTGACACCGGCCCCCATGCCCACAGCGACGCGCGCACGCTTTTTCCCCGGCGAAGACCGGGGCGCATTGACCGATCCCAATACAGAGGCCGCACGACTGTTGGCAGAGCTTGGTCTGACGGGATAACGCGCCGCGCTTGCCGCGCGCTTTTGCGTCACTTTTATGTGCGGACACCTACGTGAGACGATTGTTTACTGGATGTGGCGCGGTGAGGCTGTCATAGTTCGCTAGCCCCTGTCAAAGGATCCGACGCCATGTTCATGAAATTTGCCACGCCGCGGCCTTGCCTGACCCTTGCCCTGCCCCTGCCCCTCGCCCTCGCCCTGTTCTGTGCGCTTTCCCCGCTGTCACCCGCACAGGCGCAGATGGTCGGCCATACGGGCGGGCATATGCATGGCGCTGGTGGAATGGGGCACGACGAGGTCAACATGCCCGGCCTGCGCGGTCTGAACGCCACCCCAGAGGAAAGTGCCGAGATTGGCGGGATGTTTCGCGGATTCCAAAGTTTCTCTCGCGACGTCACGCTGCTGCCCAACGGCATCCGCACCGTCACCACCTCGTCCGACCCAGAGGTCATGGCGCAACTGGTCAGCCATGTCACCGGCATGATCCAGAGGGTGACCGACAAGGACGATCCGCAGATCTTTATCCAAAGTCCCACGCTGGATATCTTTTTTGAACGCGGCGACAAGATCACCTCTGACATAGAAATCACCGACGCAGGCCTCGTCGTCACCCGCACCTCTGACGACCCCGAAGTGGTTGCGGCCATGCATATTCACGCCGCAGAAGTCAGCGCCATGGCAGAGCGCGGGATGCAGGCAGTGCACGAGATGATGATGCAGCGGGCCGCTAACTGACCGCGCGTTCATTTCCGGTTTTCCGCGTCAGAGGGTCATGCCGCTGGCGCGAAAATCCAGACCGTCGACCCCCCGCAGATAGATCTCGAAAAACTCGGTGAAAGTGGCGACCAGCGGCGGCAGCACGTCATAGGGCGGGTAAAACAGCGTCAGCCAAAGCGGCTGGATCTGCCACTCCTCAAGGATCTTGACAACCTCGCCCCGCGCCAGCCCCTCTGACAGGATGAAATCGGGCAAGACCGCGATTCCATTACCGGATGTGACCAGACCGAATAAAAAATCACCGCTGTTGCTGACCACGGATGTTCCGGCACGGATGCTGCGCTTTTGCCCGGCCTTGCTGAAACTCCAGACCTCTGGCCCCTCTTGTGGCGCATAGGACAGGCAATAGGGCGGGTCCAGATCGTCGGGCGTCTCGGGACGCGGGATCCGGTCAAACAGCCTGGGGGCCGCGATGGCGTGCCGGGGCACCTCGCAGATCTTGCGCCAGATCGTCGATTTATCGCTGGGTGGCCCGGACACGCGGATCGCCAGATCACAGCCCTCTTGCACGATGTCAATCAAGGCATCGGTCAGCTTCACATCCAGCGAGATATTGGGATAGGCGAGGCGAAAACTGTCAAACAGCCCCGGCAACAACCGCAGACCCAGCGACATCGGCGCGTTTATCGACAGA
>CALGTJ010000022.1 GCA_937901435.1 uncultured Rhodobacter sp.
GGCAATTCCTCGCGCCGCGCGGCGATGACGGCGACGAAATAGGTCAGCTTTTGCTGGATCGGGCGAAACACGACGCCTCCCATGCGCACGGCCTGCTCGGCGGAAAACGGATCGGCAATCGCCAGCACCGATGCCTCGCGCACCAGAGCCCCCGCCAAGGGCATATTGGCCACTGACAGGCGCGAGCGCGCGCGCAGGCGGTCCGACAAGGTCGGGTCAATCGACATCATCGAGTCCGGATAGCTGTCGCCAAAGGTCACGAAAGTTTCAGTCTCGGCCAGTTCCGTAAGGTCCACGGGGCCGAATTCGCCGGCCCTCGGGTGATCCTCCGGCATGAGGCAGACATAGGCGACCGAGGTCTGATACAGCACCTCGACACCGCTGTAATTCGGCTCTCTCCCCACGATCCCCAGATCCAGCTTGCGCATCTGCACTGCGTCCAGAATGGCAGGCGTGTTGCGCGATTGAATGACAAAGCGCACATCGGGGTTCTCGTGATAGAGACGGCTGATCGCCTTTGGCAGTTCAATCGTGGCGATGGACTGGATCGTGCCGATGGAAATCGTGCCGCCCTGCGAGGTGCGAATGGATTTCGCCAGATCCTGCAGGCGGTCGATGCCCACGAACATCCCCTCGACCCCCTCATAGAAATGCCGCCCCTCGACCGTGGGGGTCAGCCCGCGCCCGACCCGCACAAACAGGGGAAACCCGGCGGAGTGTTCAAGGTCCGCAATCAGCCGACTGACGCTGGGCTGCGAGATATGCATCATCCGGGCCGCTTCGGTTATGGACCCGGCGCGAATGGTGGCTCTGAAGGCTTCCAACTGACGAAGGTTCACGGCGATCTCTTATAGGGAAATATGTTGCATCAGGATAACTGATTTGCTCAGGCTATGTATAGCGGGTGTTTTCAAGGCAAGTTTCATGGGGCAGATGGGCGCAGATAGAATGTGTCAGAATTATCTGACTTTGATCTGTGTCAAGGTAAGTTTACACATTTCACGTCAAGCTCGCCTTACATCTGGACGGGAGAGCACCATGAAAATCCTTTTGATACATCCCAATTACCATTCGGGCGGGGCCGAGATCGCGGGCAGCTGGCCGGCCGCTTGGGTCGCCTATATCGGCGGCGCGCTGAAATCGGCGGGGTTTACGGATGTGTCTTTCATTGACGCGATGACCCATAATATCGAGGATGACGCGCTGGCTGACAAGATCCGCGCGGCGCAACCCGATGTGGTGGGCGTCACCGCGATCACCCCGTCCATTTACAAAGCCGAACGCGTCCTTGAGATCGCCAAAGAGGTCTGTCCCAAGGCCCTCGGCGTCCTTGGCGGGGTGCATGCCACGTTCATGTATAAACAAGTCCTGACCGAAGCGCCCTGGATCGATGTGATCGTGCGCGGCGAAGGCGAGGAAATCATCGTCGATCTGATGCGCGCCTATGCCGAGGGGCGCTGGCCGTCAGAGCGCAAGTCGATCAAGGGCATCGCCTATATCGAGGGCACGGAAATTGTCGCCACGCAGGCCGCCTCTACCGTCAAGGATCTGGACGCGATCGAGGCGGATTGGTCGCTGCTGGAATGGGACAGCTACATCTATGTGCCCCTTGGCGTGCGCGTGGCGATCCCGAATATGGCGCGCGGCTGTCCGTTCACCTGTTCCTTCTGTTCGCAATGGAAATTCTGGCGCGATTACCGTGTGCGCGACCCCATCAAGGTGGTAGACGAAATCGAAAAGCTGGTGAACGAGCATCAGGTCGGCTTTTTCATCCTCGCTGACGAGGAACCCAGCATCAACCGCAAGAAATTCGTGCAATTCTGTCAGGAACTGATCGACCGGGGCCTGACGGATAAGGTCAAATGGGGGATCAACACCCGCGTCACGGACATCCTGCGCGACGAAGAACTGCTGCCCTTCTTCCGCAAGGCGGGTCTGGTGCATGTGTCGCTGGGCACAGAGGCCGCCGCGCAACTCAAGCTGGACCTGTTCAACAAGGAAACCAAGGTCGAGGACAACCGCCGCGCGATCCAACTGCTGCGTGACGCCGATATCTTTACCGAGGCGCAGTTTATCGTCGGGCTGGACAATGAAACCGCCGAAACGCTGGAAGAGACCTATCGCTATGCCCGCGAATGGAACCCGGATCTGGCAAACTGGTCGATGTATACGCCATGGCCTTTTACCCCGCTGTATCAAGAGCTTGGCGACAAGGTAGAGGTGTTTGATTTCGAGAAATACAACTTTGTCACACCCATCATGCGCCCCGCTGCGATGGATCGCGCCGAATTGCTGGACCGGGTGATGAACAACTACCGCCGCTTTTACATGATCAAGGCGCTGTTCCACTATCCATGGCGCGGCACGG
>CALGTJ010000023.1 GCA_937901435.1 uncultured Rhodobacter sp.
TCTTTGCCAACCCGCAGGTGCGCCACCTTGGTCTCGCCCAGCCCGTCACCTCTCAGGAACGCGGCGAGACCGAATTGGTCGGCCAGCCCATCATCATGAGCCGCACCACCAGCCGCATCGCCACGCCCCCGCCCACAGCCGGGCAGCACAGCGACGAGATCCTGTCAGAGATCGGGCTGAGCGACACTGAGATTGCCGAGATGAAAGCCTCTGGCGCCACGTAATCGACGACAATAGGAATGCTTCAATGACCGATAAGATCCTGACCGAACAAAACGGCGACATCGCCCGGATCATCTTTAACCAACCGGAAAAGCGCAACGCCGTGTCCCTTGAAATGTGGGAGGCGGTCGAGGCCGCCGTGACCCGGTTTCAGGCTGACGACAGCGTGCGCATCCTGATCCTGTCCGGTGCTGGCGGCAAAGCCTTTGTGTCCGGCGCGGATATCTCGAAATTCGAAAGCGAACGCTCCAGCGAAGAGGCCGTGGCTCATTACAACGCCACCACAAAGCGCGTCTACGACATGATCGAAGCCTTCCCCAAGCCCACCATCGCCCAGATCGACGGGTTTTGCGTGGGGGGCGGCGTTGCCCTGTCTCTGTGCTGTGACATCCGCATCTGTGGCGAGGGGTCGAACTTTGCCGTGCCCGCCGCCAAGCTGGGGCTGGGCTATGCCTATCCCGGTCTGAAACGTCTGGTGGATGTGGTCGGGCCCGCCTTTGCGAAAGAGATCTTTTTCACGGCGCGCCGCTTCAATGCCGAAGAATGCCGGATGATGGGTCTGGTCAACCGTGTGGTGCCCGACGCCGAGGTCGCGCAAGTGGCCGAAGACACCGCAAAGATGATCGCCGCCAATGCGCCCATGACCGTCGCGTCGACCAAATACATCATCGGTCAGGTGGTGGCCCCCGAGAGCGAAACCGATCTGGCGCAATGCGATGCGCGGGTAAAAGCCTGCTTTGAGAGCGCCGATTACGTCGAAGGCCGCCGCGCCTTTATGGAAAAGCGCAAAGCCAACTTCATAGGCGCGTAAGTGGCTGATACTGAACCAAAACGCATCGATGAGGCCGCCGCTCGTACTCATTTCGACACAGCCCTCGAAGGTCACGACCAGACCTTCGAGACCTTCTTTTTCGCGCGGTTTCTGGGGCTGTCTTTTGACTATCTGCCCCATGAGGCCGCTGACGGCGATAAGGATCTGTGTCGCGTGACGTTTGAGGTCACCGATATGGTCAAGAACCCGCAAGGCTCGCTGCATGGCGGGGCGATGGCGTCGGTGATGGATATTTCCATGGGGCATCTGGTTGCAAAAGTGGCCGGACCCGGTGCCACGATCGAGATGAAGATCCAGTATATGCGCCCGGTGATGCAAGGTACGGTGACCTGCGAGGGCCGCTTTACCCGGCGCGGGCGCAGCCTGTCTTTCATGGAAAGCCGCCTGATGGGGCCGGATGGCAAACTGGCCGCGCTGGCCACAGCGACGTGGAAAATGCCTGCGCCGAAGGGTTAACCCCCGGCCAGATCCGACAGTGTTTCAAACAAGCCGGGCGCAAGGGTAAATCCTTGCGCCTTGGCCTTGTTCAGCGCGGCGATAGCGCGCGCGCCCGGCAGGCGGATTGGCGTGGCTTCATCCAAAGGGGGACTGGCCGTGACCATGGCGCGGGCGTCTTGCACCCTTACGGACAGGGCCTCGTCAGACATCAGCCGCGCGGCATCCACCACGATAATCATATGGCCCACGTCGGGTTTGATTTCCGGGGTCTTATTGGTATCGGGCAGTTCGGCCATCATCGCAGCCCCCGACAGCCCCCCGGCGAACAGATCAAGGCACAGCGACAGATTGGCCCCCTTGGTGCCTCCAATCGCCTGCATCAAGCCTTTCATCGCCGCAGTCGCATCGGTGGTCGGACGCCCCGCCGCATCAGTGGCCCAAGTGTCGGGAATGGCCTGCCCCGCCATCGCCGCGCCCCGCACCTTGGAACGCGCCGCGACCGACAGCGCCATATCCAGCAGCACAGGCACGCCGTTTGCGTCGGGCATGGCAAAGCCCAGGGGCGCATTGCCCAGAACCGCCGCGCGCCCGCCTGCGGGGGCGATCATTGGCGCGGAATTGGTGGTGATGATGGCGGCAAAGCCGTCCTGCGCGGCCACCCATAACAGCGAGGCAAGTGCGCCCAAATGGGTTGAACGGCGGCAAAAGGCGGCGGCGATCCCGGTCTGGCGCGCGGCGTTCATCGCAGCCTGCGTGGCGCGCAAGGCGACCGCGCCGCCAAGGCCGTTCTGACCGTCCACCTTCAGCAAGGCGGGCGCGGGGGCTGTGATCTGCGGCTCTGCCTTGGGGTTCATGCCCCCGGCTCGCAGGCGGTCCACATAATTGGCCACGCGGGCAAGACCATGGGTGGATATGCCCATCATCTCTGCCGTGGTGATCATCTCTGCTGCGTCCCGCGCCATGCTCGGCAGGACCCCCACGCGCGAAAAGGCGCTGACAGTCAAGGCCTGCGCCTCTGCCTCTGTGATGCGCTGGCCGTGTGTCACCTGTGCTAACTCCCGGCGTTCTCGGCCTCGCCCGCCGTTGTCTTTGCAGACTTGCCTACCCGCCCCAGTAAGGGCAACAGACCCAGCATGGCGATGGTGACGGCGATGATCCACAGGGACGCGGGGCGTTCGATGAAGATGCTGAACGAGCCGCGCGAGATGGTCAGGGTCTGGCGCAGCGCCTCTTCGGCCAGAGGCCCCAAGACCAGCGCCAGAACCAGCGCCGCCGGGGAAAAGCCGTAAAGCCGCATGAAAAAGCCGATGATGCCAGCGGCGAACATCAAATAGGTCTCGATGAAGGAGGCATGAACGCTGAAGGTGCCCAGCGTACAGATCACGACAATCGTTGGCCCAAGTACGCGGTAGGGCACTTTGATGATCTGCACAAACAGCGGGATCGCAAAGATGCTGATCGCCAGCAGCGCCATGTTGCCCAGATACATCGAGGCGATGAGACCCCAGGCCAGTTCCGGGTTCTGCTCCATGAACAGGGGCCCCGGACGCAGGCCCCACATCAGGAAGGCGGCCAGCAGAACGGCGGTCGAGGCCGATCCCGGAATACCAAGCGTCAGCAGCGGGATCATCGCCCCGCTGGAGGCGGCGTTATTGGCCGTCTCTGGCGCAACAAGTCCCGCCATCTCTCCTTTGCCGAAATTGGCCTTGTTCTTGGACAGCGAGCGTTCGGTGGAATAGGCCATCAGCGAGGCAATCGTGGCCCCCGCACC
This sequence comes from uncultured Rhodobacter sp., assembly GCA_937901435.1. Next base: position 3,264 of record CALGTJ010000023.1, read on the forward strand.
GGGGATCACCCCCACGACAAAACCCAAAACCGAATGGCGCGCCATCGTCATGCGGGTCGAAATCCAGTCAAGGCGCGTCGGCCAGAACCGTTCTTCCTTGTCGTATTGCACAATGCCGCCGGTGCCGGTTTTGTGCATGCCTTGGTAGAACGCATAGAACAGTTCACCCAAACCAAAGAGGCCGATGGCGATGGGGATAAAATAGATGCCGCCGATCAGTTCGGCAGAGCCAAAGGTATAGCGCCCCTGCCCGGTCTCAAGATCGACGCCGACAGTCCCAAGGCCAAAGCCGATCAGAGCAGAGACAACGCCCAGTTTCCAGTGCTGACCGATCATCACGATCAGCGTCAGCATGCCCATCACCGCCAGCAGAAAATATTCGGGCGGCCCGAAACTGCGCGAGACCTGCGCAAACATGGGCGCAAGGATGGTGATCAGGATCACACCGACCGTCCCCCCCACAAAAGAGGCCGCCGCCTGCATCACAAGCGCCGGACCCGCGCGGCCGTTCTTGGCCAGCGGAAAGCCGTCAAAGGTGCTGGCCACCGTCGCACTTTCACCCGGCGTGTTCAGCAGGATCGAGGTGATCGTCCCGCCATACATCGCCCCATAATAAATCGCCGCCAGCATCATGATCGCAGGCACCGGGTCCATGCCAAACGTTACATGCAACAGGATCGCCAGCCCCGCCGAGGGGCCAAAACCGGGGATCACACCGACAATCATCCCGACCATGGCACCCGCCAGCAGATACAGCATGTTGATCGGCGTGATGGCGATCTCTAGCCCCATCAAGAGGTTACCGAAAATATCCATCAAAGGGTCTCCTGTCCGCGCGCCATCAGGCCGCGCGGTTGGTCAGAATGGCAGGTCAAGAAGGGCGGGCGGCATATTGGCATTCAACAGCCGGTCAAACAGCAGGTAGATCGCGGTCGGGATCACAAGGGTCAGGATCGCGTTTTGCACATGATGCCCCCGGTTGATGATCGCCAGCGTCGCGCCCAGAAAAATCA
>CALGTJ010000024.1 GCA_937901435.1 uncultured Rhodobacter sp.
TTGTTCCTAATGCAGCACAAACCGTCTTTGCAAGAGATATAATATCCATCTGAAATTGTCATGATTTAATATTTTAATTGACATGATGTGCTCCGTCTGCCCAATTTTTCCTACACTTGTTACGACGGGGGGGCTCGGTGAACACGCCAATTATCACTATCGACGGTGTCTCGAAATCATTCGGCGCGCTTGAGGTTCTCAAGGACCTCAGTTTCGACGTGGCACCGGGGGAAAAGTTGGCATTGATCGGTCCGTCAGGGTCGGGCAAGACCACGATCCTGCGCATTTTGATGACGCTGGAGACGATCAACGGTGGCATGATCCACATCGATGGAGAGCCGCTGTGGCAGATGCCCAAGAATGGTGAAATGATTGCCGCGGATGAGGCCCATCTACACAAAATGCGCGCCAAAATTGGCATGGTCTTTCAACTGTTCAATCTATTCCCGCATAAGACTGTGCTAGAAAACGTCGCGCTGGCCCCAATCCTGACTAAAGGCCTTTCAAAGCCGCAGGCCAACATCAAAGCGATGGAACTGCTTGAAATGGTCGGGATGTCCGACAAGGCAGCACAGAAACCAGCGCAATTGTCGGGCGGTCAAAAACAGCGGGTGGCAATTGCCCGGGCGCTGGCTCTGAAACCCAAGATCATGCTGTTTGACGAAGTTACCTCGGCGCTTGATCCAGAGCTGGTCGAAGAGGTTCTGAACGTGATGCGCAAGCTGGCCGAAGAGACCGACATGACCATGCTGCTGGTCACCCATGAGATGAGCTTTGCCCGAGATTTCGCGGATCGTGTGCTGTTCTTTGATAGTGGCAAGATTGTCGAAGCCGGTCCGCCTGATCAAATTTTTTCCGACCCGAAAGAGGAGCGTACCCAAGCGTTCCTGCGCAAGGTCATTGCCGCTGGTCACCGTGTGTGACCGTACAAACTGACCGGGGCCGCAAAGGCATCGGCAGACCAACAGAGAATGGAGTAACTGACAATGAAAACAATAAAACATGTAATCGCCGCCGTGGCACTGGGTGTCGGCTTGACCGGGCTCACAGGCATGCCCGCGGTCGCTGCTGATCTGACCCAATTGAAAGAGCAAGGCTTTGCCCGCATCGCAATCGCGAACGAGCCACCATGGACAATGGTGACAACAGGTGGTGAGGTTTCGGGCGCGGCCCCTGATCTGGCGCGCGCTGTGTTGAACAAGATGGGCATCAAGGAGATAGTTGCTTCTGTGTCGGAATACGGCGCGATGATACCCGGCGTGCAAGCGCGCCGCTTTGACATGGTCGCCGCTGGTTTGTTCATTAAGCCGGAGCGCTGCGAGGCAGTTTTGTTCTCACAGCCTGACCTGTGTGACGCCGAAAGTTTTATGATCAAAGCTGGCAACCCACTGAACTTGAAGTCCTTTGCGGATGTCGCTTCAAGCGGTGCAAAAATTGGTGTTGTCGGCGGCGGGACCGAGGAAAAGCTTGCGATTGAGGCTGGCGTGGATCGCGCCAACATCGTTGTGGTTCCAGATCCCCAATCAGGTGCCAAGCTGCTGCAAGACGGCCGCATAGATGTTTACGCGCTGCCAGTATTGTCTATTAGCGACCTGCTGAAAAAGGCCGAAGACCCCAGTCTTGCGATGTTCGCGCCCGTGGAAAACACGCCAATCTTCTGTGCTGGCGTAGCGTTCCGCAAACAAGACGGTGCATTGCGTGACGCCTATGACGTTGCCTTGGCTGAGATGAAGGCCAGCGGCGAATTCGCGGCGATCATCGAACCCTACGGCTACTCGGCAGATGCCGCGATGCAGCAGACCCGCGAGAACCTTTGCGGTGGTGCGAACTAAATTTTGACGATTGGGCGGCGACAGCTGCGCCGCCCATGATCCAACAACATGGAGTAAATTTTGGAACAGTGGCAAGGATATATCGGCCTGATCTTGCAGGGCGCAGTGGTGACAATCGAGATCACCATTCTGGGCTGCATCGTAGCCCTGATCGCTGCATTCATCGCGGGTCTTGGGCGTATATCGCGCTTCTGGCCGCTGCGTTGGCTGGCCACAGTCTATATCGAATTTTTTCGCGGCACCTCGATCTTTGTCCAGCTATTTTGGGCCTACTTCGTCTTGCCGCTCTTGGGGGTGCCGCTCAGCCCTTTGCAGGCTGGAGTGCTGGCTCTTGGCCTGAACGTCGGGGCCTATGGGGCCGAAGTCGTGCGCGGGGCGATCAAATCCATTCCGCGCGAACAATATGAGGCCTGCACCGCGCTGAACCTCACTCGCTTTCAAGAGATGCGCTACGTCATCCTGCCGCAAGCCTTTGTGCGGATGCTGCCAACCTTTGGTAATAACGCAATTGAACTGCTGAAAGGCACTGCTGTTGTGTCGCTGATTTCGCTGTCGGATATGACCTTTCAAGCGCAAGTCGTGCGGGCTCAAACGGGGTCCACGGCAGTTCCTTTCCTAACCATCCTACTGCTCTACTTCCTGTTTTCCTCAACAATATCCACTGCAATAAAACGACTTGAGTGGCGTCTGTCGCGCGGGCTGGATGGGACGGGAAGCTAAGTCATGGAATGGGATTGGGAGTTCAGCATTCAGATACTGCCGCAACTGTGGGAAGGCGTAAAAGTCACCATCCAAGCCACCATTCTGGGCACGATGATCGCTATGACGCTAGGTCTGGTGCTGGCGATTGCGCGGCGCTCAGTCAATGTGTGGATATCCCGACCCGTTGGTTTTTTCGCCGAATTGATCCGGGGCACGCCGTTGTTGGTGCAGCTGTATTTTCTGTTCTATATCTTGCCTGATCTGGGTCTATTATTGTCCCCTCTGACGGCGGGTGTTGTCGGGTTAGGTCTGCATTATTCCACCTATACCGCGGAGGTGTATCGCACTGGCATCGACGCGATCCCAAGCGGGCAATGGGAGGCAAGCAAAGCCACCAACCTGACGGCCAACCAAACATGGATTCACATTATCATCCCACAAGCCATTCCGCCGATGATCCCGGCACTGGCCAATTATTTTGTCGCGATGTTCAAGGAAACGCCCTTGCTGGCTGCGATCACCGTGCTGGAGTTGATGAATCAAGCGCGTTCTATCGCTAACTATCACTACAAATATGTGGAACCGATGACGATGGTTGGCCTGTTCTTTTTAGCGGTCAGTGTGCCCTCGGTCATCTTGCTACGCAAACTTGAGGCACGCTATGCGCCCTCTGACAGATAAGACGAGGATGTCGTCATGAACGATAGCGTTACACTTTCCGCCGAGCAGGTTGTGCTTGAAGCCCCCGCTGACCGCAAGAAAATCGGGCTGATCACGCTGGCCACGGATTTGACAACTGAGCGCGACTTTGCCCGGATCATCCCAATGGGCCACGCAGGGGTTTACGGCACGCGCGTTATATTTGTTAATCCAACCACGCCCGACAACCTGCGTAAAATGGCCCCAAGGATCACAGCGGCGGCTGACTTGATCTTGCCAGGTGAGGTCCTTGATGCGGTGTGCTACAGTTGCACGGCAGCCTCGGTTGTGATTGGCGACGCTGAGATTGCTGCATCCATTCACGCCGCGCGTCCGGGCGTTCCTGTGGTTACACCAAGTGGTGCCGCACTAAGCGCGTTTTCTGCGCTCAATGTGCAGCATATTTCGGTTCTGACCCCTTATCTGGTTGAGACCAGCCTGCCGATGGCGGATTATTTCAGACTACACGGGCTAAAAATCGAAAAGTTCCGTTGCCTTGGACTGGATGATGATCGAGATATGGCGCGGGTTGATCCTGAGATGATCCTGCGGGCCGCGTTGGAAACCGATACTGCGCAAACTCAGGCGTTCTTTTTGTCCTGCACCGGGTTGCAGGGTGTGGATGTGATTGTGGAACTTGAACGCCAAACGGGCAAGCCTGTGGTGACGTCCAATCAAGCTAGCGCCTGGGCGTTGATGAACCATGCAGGGTTGGTGCAGACGTCGCATAAATGGGGCCAAATTTTTCAATATGCTTTGCCAGATTGCAAACAAGGCGTCAGTGCATGAACGGTGGTAAATCAATTGACCTTGCGGACATTGAGGCGGCCCGAACCCTTATCGCGCCGACCATTCACCGGACTCGCACAGAGCGGTCAGCTAGCCTAAGCGACAAGATGGGCGTGCCCGTGAATCTGAAGTTGGAACATCATCAGCGGACTGGCAGTTTCAAATTGCGCGGCGCGACAAACGCTGTTTTGAACCTGACCGATGCGCAGCGTGCGCAAGGTGTCGTTGGCGTATCGACCGGTAACCATGGGCGTGGTTTGGCTTACGCGGCGCGGCAAAACGGGGTGCGATGCATCATCTGCATGTCCGAACTGGTTCCGCAAAACAAGATTGACGGGATCAAGGCGCAGGGTGCTGAGGTGCGCATTGTCGGGCGCAGTCAAGATGATGCACAGGTCGAAGTTGATCAGCTGGTGATTGAGGGCATGACGATGATCCCACCCTTTGATCACCCCAACATTATTGCCGGACAAGGCACGATTGGGTTGGAATTGGCCGAAGATTTGCTGGACCTGACAACTGCTCTGGTGCAACTGTCGGGCGGTGGTCTGATTTCCGGCGTGGCGGCGGCGCTCAAGGCGCGTTTGCCCAACATCAAGGTGATTGGTGTGTCGATGGAACGTGGGGCGGCGATGTACCAATGCCAAAAGGCAGGCAAGCCGATGATCGTGCCGGAACTAGCAACTTTGGCGGATTCTCTGGGGGGCGGCATCGGCTTGGACAACGCCTTTACCTTTGGCATGACCCGCGATCTGGTGGATGATATTGTGCTTGTTTCTGAGGCTGAGATCGCCGGGGCCATTCGCCACGCCTATTGGCAAGAAAATCAAATCATCGAGGGGTCTGGATCAGTTGGGATCGCTGCGCTTTTGTCCGGCAAGGTTACGCTGGACGGTCCAACGGCCCTGCTGCTGAGTGGCGGTAACATTGACATGGCCCTGCACCACCGGATCATCGGAGGCGAAGACGTAGACGTGACGGCGGAGGATTAGATGCCAGATATCAAGATACTGACCGAGGCCGAATTGCGCGTTCTGGTGCCGCTGGACATGTATGCTATCACCTGTATTGAGCAGGGGTTCACCGCTCTTGCGGGGGGCAAAGTCATTATGCCGCCGATTATGACCTTGATGGTGCCGGATCACAACGGCGAGGTCTGTGTGAAAACCGCCTATGTACCGGGCGTCGACAGCTTTGCGATCAAAATGAGCCCTGGCTTTTTCGACAATCCCAAACTTGGCCTGCCAAGCACCTCAGGTCTGTTGGTCCTGTTCTCCAGCACAACCGGAGTGCTAGAGGCGCTGCTGTTGGACAATGGCTACCTGACCGATGTGCGCACGGCAGCAGCGGGCGCTGTCGCAGCGCAACACCTGGCGCGCGAGGATGCAACACGCGCGTGCGTTATCGGTGCTGGCGTCCAAGCTAGAATGCAACTCAAGGCGCTGACATTGGTGCGCCCGATTGCAAGTGCGGTCATCTGGGCGCGGGATGCGGGCAAGGCGGATGCGACTGCCACCAGTTTGCGTGCTGAACTGGGGATTGACGTCACCGTAAGCACCAACATCGAAAGCGCCGTCCGCCTCGCGGATATTGTCGTTACGACCACCCCCTCGGACAGGCCGCTGGTCATGGGCGACTGGTTGCAACCGGGTCAGCACATCACCGCAATGGGGTCAGATCAAGAACATAAAGTGGAACTGGACCCAACCTGTCTGGCGAAAGCCACGCGTTACGTGCCAGACAGCCAAGCCCAATGCGCGATCAAGGGCGAATTACGCAGCGCTCTTGAAGTTAGGGTCTTTGGCCCCGATAGAGCGTTTTCTGACCTGGGCGATATCGTTTCTGGCATTGCTCAAGGCCGCGCGTCTGAAACTGATATCACAATTGCCGATCTGACCGGAACAGGTGTTCAGGATACCGCCATTGCAACACTTGCCCGTCAGCGTGCCGATGCCGCTGGGACGGGTGCCACTTTCACCAGCTAACCAACAGCGGAGCCCCCATGCCAACCCCAAAACTCCATTTCTCACGTGCTGAATTTGACCAGCGCATTGCCAAAACTCGCGCTGCTATGCAGGCGCACGGCCTTGACCTGTTGATCGTATCGGACCCGTCCAACATGAACTGGCTGACGGGTTATGATGGCTGGTCGTTTTATGTGCATCAATGCGTGGTGTTGCCACTGAATGGAGAGCCGATCTGGTATGGTCGGGGGCAAGATGCCAACGGCGCGCTGCGCACTTGTTTCATGGATCCTGCCAACATCATTGGATATCCTGATCACTATGTACAATCGACCGAACGCCACCCAATGGACTACCTCTCAGCGCAGTTGACGGACCGTGGCCTTGCCAAAGGCATGATTGGTGTCGAGATGGATAACTACTGGTTCTCGGCTGCGGCGTTTATGGCGCTGCAAACCCACCTGCCCAATGCCACGCTGGCCGATGCCACGGCCTTGGTGAACTGGCAACGGGCCGTGAAATCCGAAGCTGAGCTGGCCCTGATGCGACAGGCGGGCAAGATTGTGGGCCGCATGCACGAACGCATCGTCGAAAAAGTCGAACCCGGCATCCGCAAATGCGATCTGGTCGCGGACATCTATGATGCAGCGCTGCGCTATGATCCTGACATCGGGGCAGGTGGCGATTATCCCGCCTTGGTCCCCTTGTTGCCATCAGGCACAGACGCCTCTGCCCCGCACCTGACATGGGACGACCAGCCAATGAAGTCCGGCGAAGGGACGTTTTTTGAAATCGCGGGCGTGGTCAAACGCTACCACTGCCCGCTGTCACGCACGGTGTTTTTGGGCAAGCCCACCCAGACCTTCCTGGATGCGGAAAAGGCGGTGTTGGAGGGCATGGAGGCCGGGCTGGAAAAAGCCCGCGTTGGCAATACCTGCGAGGATATTGCGCTGGCCTTCTTTAAAGTGCTCAAGAAATACGGCATCATCAAAGACAACCGTACCGGCTACCCCATCGGGCTCAGCTATCCGCCTGACTGGGGCGAACGCACCATGTCACTTCGCCCCGGTGACACATCCATATTACAGGAAAACATGACTTTCCACTTTATGACGGGCCTGTGGATGGAATACTGGGGTTTCGAGATCACCGAGAGCATC
>CALGTJ010000025.1 GCA_937901435.1 uncultured Rhodobacter sp.
CAATCTCTTGAATTCGCTTCTTGTTCGCAGCGCGCGCAATCTCGATGTCGGACATATATTTTCTCCGGTGGGGCCAGTTTTGGGCCAAGTGTAGGGGGGGGGGAGGCTGTCTTTTGTGAATTTATCGGCCTGGGCGATGTGTGATTCCGCGCCAATCGGCGCGGGCGATGTCCATCATGTATTCCAGACAAAACCGCGCACGCATAGCGTTGGATACGTCCTTCTTGCAGTGATATGCGACCCTTTACAGCCGCATATCACCCCTCTCAAAACGCAACGATCACTCCGCCGCCAGCGCACCGGCTTTGATAACGCGACAGGCCGAGAACTTGAACTCGGGGATCTTGCCGTAAGGGTCCAGAACCGGGTTCGTCAACACATTCGCCGCCGCCTCGACATAGGCGAAAGGGACAAAGACCATATCCTCGGACACTGCGCGGTCTGCACGTGCCATGATCTGGATCGCCCCGCGCCGGGTGGCAATCTCGATCATCTCGCCCGGCGCAACCCCAAGTTTTCGCAGGGTTTTTGGATGCAGCGACGCGTTCGCCTCCGGTTCCAGCCCATCCAGAACCGTGGCGCGGCGGGTCATCGACCCTGTGTGCCAATGTTCCAATTGCCGCCCGGTGGTCATAATCATCGGATAATCGGTATCGGGGGCCTCGGCAGGCGCGATGATGCTGGCCGGGGTAAAGCGCGCGCGCCCTTCGGGACGGGGAAAGCCATCGGCAAACACAATGGGCTGGCCGGGATCTGTCTCGTTCAACGACGGGTAGGTCACGACATTCTCATTCTCCAGACGCTCCCATGTGATGTTGTTGAACGAGTTCATGTTCAGCTTCATCTCGGCAAAGACCTCCGACGGATGGGTATAAGTCCAGCCAAGGCCAAGCCGCTTGGCCAGTTCCACCTCGATCCACCAATCCTCGCGCGCGTCGCCGGGGGGCGAGACGACCTGACGGCCCATCTGTACCTGACGGTTGGTGTTGGTGACGGTGCCGGTCTTTTCCGCCCAAGCCGAGGCGGGCAGGATCACATCGGCATAGTTTGCCGTCTCGGTCAGGAAGATATCCTGCACCACGAGGTGATCGAGTTTCGCCAAAGCATCGCGGGCATGTTCCACATCCGGGTCAGACATGGCGGGGTTTTCGCCCAGCACATACATGGCCTTGATGTTGCCCGCGTGGACCGCGTCCATGATCTCGACCACGGTCAGGCCCTTTTCGTTGGAAAAGTCGCCAGAGCCCCAGACATCGGTAAAGGCAGAGCGCACGCCATCATCCATAACAGACTGATAGTCCGGCAGAAACATCGGGATCAGACCCGCATCGGATGCGCCTTGGACGTTGTTCTGACCGCGCAGCGGGTGCAGGCCAGAGCCGGGACGACCGACCTGCCCTGTCATCAGAGCCAGCGAGATCAGACAGCGAGAGTTATCGGTGCCATGGATATGCTGGCTGATGCCCATGCCCCAGAAAATCATCGCGGCCTTGGCCCCCGCAAAGGTGCGCGCCACATCGCGCAGCACCTCGGCCTCGACGCCACAGATCGCGGCCATCTTCTCGGGGCTGAAGTCGCGCAGATGCTCTTTCATCGCGGGCCAGTTTTCGGTGAAAGCCTCGATATATTGCCGGTCGTAGAGTTCCTCTTCGACGATTGTATGCATGATTGCATTCAGCATTGACACATCGGCACCGGGACGGAATTGCAGCATGTGCGACGCATGGCGTTTCAGGCCCTGCCCGCGTGGGTCCATCACGATCAGCTTGCCACCGCGTTTGGCGAATTGCTTGAAATAAGTCGCAGCGACAGGGTGGTTTTCGGTCGGATTCGCCCCGATCACAATCGCCACATCGGCGTTTTCGATCTCGTTGAACGTCGCCGTCACAGCCGCAGAGCCGACGTTTTCCATCAAGGCCGCCACCGACGAGGCGTGGCACAGACGGGTGCAGTGATCGACGTTGTTATGCAGAAAGCCCTGACGGATCATCTTCTGGAACAGATAGGCCTCTTCGTTCGAGCATTTCGCAGAGCCAAAGCCCGCAACCTCACGCCCGCGCCCCTTGAGACCGCCAGCGGCGAAATCCAGCGCCTCGTCCCATGTGGCTTCACGGAAATGGGTCATCAGGTTGCCGGGATCGACGTTCAGACCCTTAGCGGGCGCATCGTCACGGCGGATCAGAGGCTTGGTCAGGCGGTGCTTGTGGTCCACGTAATCAAAGCCGAAACGCCCCTTGACGCAAAGGCGGTTCTCGTTGGCCGGACCACCCGCGCCCTCGACGTATTTGATCTTGTTGTCCTTGATCTTGAAGGACAATTGACAGCCGACACCGCAATAAGGACAGACCGACTGGACCTCGCGGTCATAGTCTTTGCTGTCGCCGGCTTGTACGTCGTCCAGCACCGTGGCGGGCATCAAGGCACCCGTTGGGCAGGCCTGAACACACTCACCACAGGCCACGCAGGACGAGTCCCCCATGGGATCGTTCATGTCGAACACGATCTGGCTATCAGCCCCACGTCCGCCCATGCCGATCACGTCATTCACCTGCACTTCGCGGCAGGCACGCACGCAGAGGTTACAGTGGATGCAGGCATCAAGGTTCACGCTCATCGCGACGTGGCTGTTGTCAAGCAGCGGAATTCTTTGCGCCTCTTTGGCGGGAAAGCGGCTGGTGGTGACGCCATTGGCCGCGGCCATATCCCAGAAGTGGCTGGAGGCGTCGTGCTTGACCTCTGGCTGATCGGCGGCGAGCAGTTCAACCACCATGGCGCGGGCCTTTTGCGCGCGCGCGCTGTCGGTCGTGACCTTCATCCCATCCGCCACGGGGCGGATGCAAGAGGCGACCAGCGTGCGATCGCCCTCGACCTCGACCATACAGGCGCGGCAATTGCCGTCGCTGCGATAGCCGGGTGCTGGTTTGTGGCAGAGGTGCGGGATCACCAGACCCCGACCGTTCGCCGCTTCCCAGATGGTGTAACCCTCTGGAACCGTGACATCTTC
>CALGTJ010000026.1 GCA_937901435.1 uncultured Rhodobacter sp.
ACATCAATGTCATGGCGAAATTTCTTATCCAGTGTCGGCGGTTCGTCCAGTTCATAGAACTGCCCGTCGACTTTAACGCGCTGAAAGCCCTGCTTTCGCAGTTCAAGAAATTCCTTGCGATATTCCCCCTTTCGATCCCGAATAATCGGGGCCAAAAGATACCCGCGGGTTCCCTCTTCCATCGCCATGACACGGTCAACCATGTCCTGAACCTGCTGGGCCTCAATCGGCAAACCCGTCGTAGGGCTGAAAGGCGTTCCAACACGCGCAAAAAGAAGGCGAAGATAATCATAGATCTCGGTAACCGTGCCAACCGTCGAGCGCGGGTTTTTACTTGTGGTTTTTTGTTCGATAGAGATCGCCGGGCTAAGACCACTGATGTGATCCACATCAGGTTTCTCCATCATATCAAGAAATTGGCGGGCATAAGCGGAAAGAGATTCTACATATCGACGCTGTCCTTCGGCATAAATTGTATCAAACGCCAGCGAGGATTTTCCGGACCCGGACAACCCGGTTATCACCACAAGCTGGTCGCGAGGGATGTCTACGTCGATATTCTTAAGATTGTGTTCCCGCGCGCCGCGTACTTCGATATTTTTCTGCTCAGCCATTGGACACCTTTTTACCAGATCTTTACACATAGTGGTTTACGACTGAGTCTCCAATGGAAAATAGGAACATACACAGAACGTCCACATCTATTTTACCGACGTCGTCGATGGAGAAGGAAATGAACGCAGGCCCCTGCCAGAAAAACCATGCAAAGTGCAGCCATCATACCAAGGTAACCGAAGCGCCCTAGCATCCCGACCATCAAAGGTGTTCCAATCGTATTGCCCAAATTGCCCATCTGAGCGAGCCCACCATTTGCAAGAGCGCGATCTTCCATCGCGCAATTGAGTTCCGGAACGGCGGCGAAACTGGCTCCTTGAATCAGCCCTAAACTTGCGCCCAGTGCCAGCGCAAAAACGGGATTTCCGGGCAAGGCCACCAGGCCCAACGTGAACATCGCACACATTATGAAGCCAAGGAAAATAACGCCTACTGCAGGAAAGAAACGTAACAGAAACACACCCAGAGTAAGAGAACAAACAATAGACATCAGAGGCATAGCTCCAATAATCAACAAGCGCCATGAGGCGGAAAGAAAGGGCGGAAGAACCGTCAGGACCGCAACAAATGAGATCGTGTAGAACAGCCACCCAAATGCGGGGGCGCCGATATATGGTGAGCGATACAAACGGGTATGCGCGACGGCCAACTCGGATAGATTTGGGCGACGGCCGGAAACCGCCTTCCGGACCGGCAAGAAACACCACAACGCAACAGCCATGAGGGCCAAATACAACGCATGTGCCATCATCAATGCGCTTAAGCCAAATGCGTCTGCAAAAGGCAGGCCAACCCAAGCGAGCACTGCGAAAGCCACACCGAAAAAGGTCCCCCAAAGGGTTAGCGCGAACCCGTTGTGTTTTGGCAAAATAATCTGAGAGATCAACGTCGGCGCAGCCACAACGATCGCCAGATGAGCGCCGCCTTCGATGACCCGCGTCGCCAGAAACCACGGCAGCGGCGGAAAACTCGATTGAATGAAGGACATGACAGAGCCTAATATCAACGCCCAAATCAATGCTCGGCCGTACCCGATGCGCGCAACCAAGACACCAGCCACCACTCCCAATAGAATCCCCAGAAAACCGACCAGAGACACAGCAAATCCCAAGCCTGCGCCAGCATCTGGATAGACACTTGGAAGTTGATCAAAAATGACAGAGATTTTACCGTATTGCGCAGCGGCACCAAGGCCTGCCGCCCAAAGCAACAAAACAAGCGGCCAATTGGTTTTGGGCTCCACGGACATTCACCTTTTCGCGTTTGGTCTGGGCAAACGGTCAAGAATGTGGACCTTGCACTGCACCAAATCCTGAACGAAGGCAGAAACAAACCAAGACAAGATGTAAAGTAGTTTAAACATCGGATCCGATCCAAGCGCCCATTAAACAAACGGGCAATCGCCAATGAAAGCTGAAAAGGCAGCCCTGCGTTTCTTGAAACACGCCAGATCTGAGTTTGCCCATAACGATCAAAAAGCCCGAGGCCAGCACCACGCACCAATCCGTCCGCCCATGGGGCGGACATGCCCTGTGCCTGGGCTTTAGCCCAGGCTCATTTTGGTACCGTCTGGTCAGAAATGGATCGCACGACCATAAGCGTCCAGCACACTTTCATGCATCATCTCGCTAAGGGTCGGGTGTGGGAAAACAGTGTTCATCAGATCTTCTTCGGTCGTCTCAAGCTGGCGCCCGACCACATAACCCTGGATCAACTCGGTGACTTCGGCCCCAACCATATGTGCGCCAAGCAATTCACCGGTCTTGGCATCAAATACGGTCTTTACCAAACCCTCAGCCTCGCCCAACGCAATCGCTTTGCCGTTGCCGATAAACGGAAAACGGCCAACCTTGATCTCATAGCCAAGCTCTTTCGCTTTGGCTTCCGTATAGCCAACAGAGGCGATCTGGGGCTGACAATACGTACAGCCAGCGATGCTTTCCGGTTTGACCGGATGCGGATGTTTGCCAGCCACCAGTTCCGCAACCATGACACCTTCGTGGCTGGCCTTATGCGCAAGCCATGGCGCGCCTGCGATATCGCCAATAGCGTAAAGCCCCTCGACCCCAGTGCGGCAATATTCATCAGTCACCACATGAGTGCGATCCACCGTCACGCCCAGCCCTTCCAGACCCAGACCTTCCACGTTGCCCACGATCCCAACGGCAGAGATCACCGTGTCAAATTCCTGCTTTTCGACCTTGCCACCCACTTCGATATGGGCGGTTACGGTACCATTGCCGCGGTCCAGCTGCTCGACCATGGCCTTTTCCATGATCTTCATGCCCTGTTTGACAAAGCTCTTTCGGGCAAAGGCGGAAATCTCGGCATCCTCGACAGGCAGCACCCGGTCCATGACCTCTACCACTGTCGTATCCGCACCCAACGTGTTGTAAAAGCTGGCAAATTCAATGCCAATCGCGCCGGATCCGATCACCAGCAGCTTTTTGGGCATCCGTGGCGGTGTCAGAGCATGTTTATAGGTCCAGACCAGATCGCCGTCCGCCTCGAGCCCGGGCAATTCGCGCGCGCGCGCCCCG
>CALGTJ010000027.1 GCA_937901435.1 uncultured Rhodobacter sp.
CCAGCCGCCGTTCTTCGACCAAGAGAAAAACATCGTGCGCGGCGTGGATCGCAGCATCCCTGAACGCACTGCAACCTGATCAAGTAAAGCAAAACCTATCATGACTGACACTGAAATTCTGGAACCGCAGGACTGGACATTCCCTATACCCATTGCCTATGGGCCCGGCCGACTGTCCGAAATCGGGCAACGCTGCGCGGCGATGGGGCTTTCCAACCCCTTGATTGTCACAGACAAAGGCAGCCGCGACTTGCCTTTCATTTCTCAGCTGCATGAGTATTTGGCTGAGGCCGGACTCTCAACCGCGATATTCTCGGATATCTCGCCAAATCCGCGTGATGATGAAATTGGTGCCGGTCGGGAAACCTTTCGCACAGGCGGTCACGACGCGATTGTTGCCATTGGTGGTGGCAGCGCGATGGACGGTGGCAAAGCTATCTGCCTGACCGCCAGAAACGACATCGACCTTTGGGATTTCGAATGGGAGGCGCCTCCGGCAGAAATCGGCTTGGATCAGGCTTTTCCAACGCTGATCACCATCCCAACCACGGCTGGCACCGGCGCCGAGACCGAAAGCACCGCCATGGTCACGCACACCGGCAAGGGCATGAAGTTCTGTATCTGCCACCCACAATTGCAACCTGCTCTGGCCCTGCTCGATCCGAAACTGACGGTTGGTCTGCCCGCCAGCCTGACTGCCTGGACCGGGGCCGATGCCATGGTGCACGCGATCGAGGCCTACAGCGTGCCTGGTTTTCATCCGCTGTGTGATGGTCTGGCGCTGGAAGGTTTGGCGCTGGTCGCAAAATGGTTGCCGGTTGCCGTGCGCGAGCCGGATAACATGGCCGCGCGCGGTGGCATGCTTGTGGGGTCTTGCCTTGCGGGGATCGCTTTCCATAAGGGCTTGGGGCATGTGCACGCGATCTCGCACATGGTGGGGGCCGAGTTCAACACGCAGCACGGGTTGACCAACGCGATCATCCTGCCGGTTGTCCTGCGCTTCAACCTGCCGGGCATGGAGCACAAAGTAAAGCGCATGGCCGATGCCATGGGCCTTAGGGACACGTCAGTTGATGCTTTCATTGCCGAGGTCGAGCGGATGCTGGACGACATCAATATACCCCGCTCTCTGAATGAAATCGGAGTACCCGCAGAGTGTGCCGGTCGCATTGCCGAAAAGGCAATGCACGATAGTGCGGCAGGCACAAACCCCAGAACTGCCAGCGTAGCAGAGATGCAGGCGCTGGTGGAAACCGCAATCGCCAAAGCGCGCTAAGTACGGAAAAGAACCAAAAATGCCCATCGAATTCCCACATCATGATCTGGAAACTGCGCCAGCCCAAAGCAAACCCTTGTTGAAACAGCTTTTGGCGCAGTCAGGTCCTAATGGGTTTTACGCGGTGACGGCCAATTCCCCCGAAACTCTACAAACTTACAACGACCTGCATCAGGCGTTTTCGGCCTCCAGCTTCACCAACGAAGAAAAGACCGTTGTCTGGCAGACCATCAATGTAGAAAACGAATGCCACTTCTGCGTTCTGGCCCACACCTACATGGCCAAGGCGATGAAGGTCAGCGACGCGGTGTCAGATGCGCTGCGCGATGAAACCCGGTTGCCAACGGCCAAACTCGAAGCCTTGCGCGATTTCACCCTGCTGATGCTGCGCAATTACGGGCACGCCAGCGATGCGGAAATCGCGGCGTTTCTGGGGGCGGGCTACACCCATCAGAATATGCTGGAGGTTGTTCTTGGCTTGGCGCAGAAAACAATCAGCAACTACGTCAACCATCTGGCGCGAACGCCGGTCGACAAACAGTACGAAAACTACGCCTGGACGAAAGCGGAGCAACACTAAATGAACAACCTTTTAAAGTTCTACATCGACGGGCAGTGGGTTGATCCGGTCTCGGACGCCACGATGCCGGTTCTGAACCCAGCCACCGAAGAGCAGATCGGCATTGTTGCCATGGGGGGTAGCGCCGATGTAGACCGCGCCGTTGCCGCCGCCAAAGCTGCCTTTGACAGCTTTTCGCAAACCAGAAAAGCTGATCGCCTAACCCTTCTCAAGCAGTTGAAAGCTGTCACTGAAAAGCGGCTTGAGGATCTGGCGCAGGCGATGCGGATGGAAATGGGCGCACCGATCAGCATGGCGCGGGACGCACAGGCCGATGCAGCTGTGGGGCATTTGCAGGGGTTCATTGAAGCGCTGGAAGGGTTTGAGGAACGAAGCACACTCGCCAATGGCGACATTCTCTTGCATGAGCCGATTGGGGTTTGCGGGCTGATCACACCGTGGAACTGGCCGATGAACCAGATCGCGCTCAAGGTCATTCCGGCGCTCGCGACAGGCTGCACCTGTGTGCTGAAACCATCTGAGCACACACCGATATCGGCCATGATCTATGCTGAGATCATTCACGAGGCAGGCTATCCGGCGGGGGTTTTCAATCTGGTCAACGGCGACGGGCTCAATGTCGGCTCTGCCCTGTCCCGCCATCTTGACGTTCAGATGATGTCCTTCACCGGTTCGACCCGTGCCGGCACTGCGGTCACCCGCGATGCAGCCGAGACCGTCAAACGGGTGACGCTTGAGTTGGGTGGCAAGTCCCCCAACCTCGTGTTTGCCGATTGCGATTTTGAAGAGCGCGTTACCGCCTCGGTTGATGAGTGCATGTTTAACACTGGGCAATCTTGCGATGCGCCCACCCGGCTTCTGGTGGAGCGGTCATGTTATGACGAAGTGCTGAAAATTGCCAAACATGCAGCAGAGGCCACCGCTGTCGGCGACCCGGCGCAGGCGGGTGATCATATCGGCCCGCTGTTTGACCGCATCCAGTACGACCGTGTGCAGGCAATGATTCAGAAGGGCCTCGACGAAGGTGCCACCCTGCTTGCCGGGGGCTTGGGCAAACCCGATGGTTTTGAGACCGGTTGGTATGTGAAGCCCACAATTTTTGCGGAAGTGTCAAACGACATGGCGATCGCGCAAGAAGAAATCTTTGGTCCGGTTCTGGTCATCATCCCGTTTGAGGACGAGGCCGACGCGATTGCGATTGCCAATGATACGCCATACGGGCTGGCGGCCTACCTTCAGACCGGCAGCCTGGCCCGGGCGGAGCGTGTCTCCTCCCGCCTCCGCGCCGGTGCTATTCATATCAACGGCGGCGGCTTCAACTATGGCTCGCCGTTTGGTGGTTACAAACAATCAGGCAACGGCCGCGAAGGCGGCTCAATGGGGCTGGAAGATTATCTTGAAACAAAAACGCTGCATGGCATCACCTGAGAGGACGCACACATGACACATCGCATTATTC
>CALGTJ010000028.1 GCA_937901435.1 uncultured Rhodobacter sp.
AAAAACGATCCCGAGATGTCGCGCGGAGAGATCTTTGGCCAGCCTGCGACGATCCGGACCGGGATGATGGGCGAGGCGCAGTTGCAGGTCGGCATGAGGTTTGTCAAAGGGCTGAGCACGGATTATCTGCTGGACGCCTGTCTGGCCAATGGTGACCATATCCTTGTCTCTCAAACTGCCGCCCCGACTTGGTTGGACGCGACTGGCTTTGACAGCCTGCTGGCAACGATCAGCCTGACGCTGCCACCCGACGCAATCCCCTGTGCCGCGCCCGCAGTTGCCGCTGTGCCTGCGCCTGTAATTGGGCAAAAGCCACCCACTGACCCAGTGTCTGGCCCAGTGTCTGGCCCAATTTCTGGCCCAACCGCGTCCGCCCTCGCCGCAACGGACTGGACGGATTACAACAACGCCCGCTTTGGAACCTCGATGCGCTATCCCGGCTCGCATTTTCAACTGGCAGGCCCTGCCCCGGAGAATGGCGACGGGCGCAGCTTTGCCAGCCCCGATGGTCTGGCCCATATGAACGTTTGGGCAGGCTTCAATGTGTTGGACGAAACCCCCGCGCAGATCGCAGACGACCTGCGGTCCGGCTTTGCGAATGCGAGGGTCATCGCGCAACAGGTCGGCGCGACCAGCGTCATGGTGGTCCTGCAGGACGGTGCGGACATGGTGCATCAGCGCAGCCTGATCGACAGTGAGGGCGTTTTGCATAATATCCGCGTGCGCTATCCCGCGTCGCAGGACATGCGGTATGGTGCCGTTTCTCAGGCGATGCTGGACTCTTTGACTGCGCCCACGGCTGAACCTGTGGCACCTGTATCTGTGCCGGCTCCTGTCCCTGTGCCGGCTCCTGGCCCTGTCCCTGTCCCTGTGGCCCCGCCGCGACCCACCTTGGTTGCGCCCGATCAGCGCTCCAGACCTGATACCACCGCAGGGATGGAGGACGCCTTTTGGCGCAGCATCGAGACCTCTGTCCATGCGGCGGATTTTCAGGCCTATCTGGACCAATTCCCGAACGGAACTTATTCTGCGCAGGCACGGCAACGTCTGGCCGAGTTGACGGCCCCGGCTGCGTCTGATCCGCAAATGGAACTGGCCTTTTGGCAGTCGATCCAGAATTCGTCGGACCCGGCCATGTATCAGGCCTACCTTGATCGCTGGCCCAGCGGGACATTTGCCGTCTTGGCCCGGCTGACCCTGCAACGGTTGAGTGCCCCAGTTCAGCCCAACCCAGTGCAGCCCAACCCAGTGCAGCCCAATCCAGTGCGGCCCAATCCAGTGCGGCCAAACCCGGTACCATCCAACCCCGTGCTGACATATCCCGCGCCGGTGATCACCCCCGCTCCAACCTTGCGCGGTGGGGTATATTATACCCCAGAACGCAATACCGCCGAGCGCAGCGCGCTGATGGATGCCGCCCGTGTCCCGATGCTGCAAGAGTTGCGCCAGCGTGTGATCTTTTTGGTCAAGACTCTGCGGACGGATGGCGACTGGGCATTCCTGATGGCCGAGCCTCTTCAATCCAATGGGCAAAAACTGGACTGGTATTCAACGCCTTACGCAAACGACTGGAACAATGGAGTGATGAGCGATGTGGTGATGGTATTGATGCGCCGACAGCCAAGCGGCTGGCAAGTGGTCGACTATATCATCGGACCGACGGATGTGTATTGGTACAACTGGATCAGTGGCTACGGCCTGCCGGAACGGCTGTTCACCACTGGTTGAGGGGGCTATTTGACCTGTCCAAAAGGCCGGGGCCTTACCCATGCAAACCCTTGTACCTAACTATTCGCCCGCACGGATCGGGACAGAGTTGCGCAGTTTGTCGGCCATGTCGTGACCAAAGCGCGCCGCCAGCGCGTTATCCAGCGCGCGGGACTTTTTCATCATGCGGTGAAGGTCCGCCGTGTGCCATTCCGCATAGATCGCGCCCTTGGGCACGGTCACGGTGGCGCTGGCCCCGCCGCCTTGCATCATCATGATTTCCCCAAGAAACGCCGGGCCCTTTGCCTCGTAGGTTTCGCCCTGTTTGGTGATGGAAAAGCCCTTGGTTTCGAGGAAGAACAACTTTTGTGCCGGTTCATCTTCGCGCAGCAGAACCGTGTCAGCCGGGGCCATGGTCCAGCGCGCCTTGCGGTTGATCTGGCGGAACTGACCGGGCGAAAGCGTCTTGAAGGTGGTGAAAGCCACGCGTTCGGTCTTGGTCATACCCCATGTCGAGCGCTCCCAGATCAAGACAGCTATCAGGGCAAGGTTGATCGCGAACAGAGCTAAATTTGCCAGAACATCGAGGGACACAAAGGGGCTTTGCACGATGAAGAAGACGAAATCAAAGGCGATACCGATCCCCAGAAAGATGCGCAGCCAGAGGCTTTCTCGCATCAATAACCCAGCGGCCTTGAACAGATAACCGATGATAATCAAAGAGATATAGGGCTGTTCTAACATCGCGCCTCCGGTTGGTTTCGGGTGGATTACGTCCTTAGAACAATGCGTGCGGCGGATCTGGTCCGGCAAACACGCGTGACGCCGGACCAGAGTATCACTTTGTCAGATCGCGGCCCTAAAACTCGACCACAGCGCGGATGGATTTGCCTTCGTGCATCAGGTCAAACCCGTGGTTGATCTCTTCCAGCTTTAACTTATGGGTGATCATCGGGTCGATCTCGATCTTGCCGTCCATGTACCAATCGACAATCTTGGGCACATCTGTGCGACCAGAGGCCCCGCCAAAGGCCGTCCCGCGCCAAGACCGCCCGGTCACCAGTTGGAAGGGCCGGGTCGAGATTTCGGCCCCCGCAGGCGCAACCCCGATGATGATGCTTTCGCCCCAGCCCTTATGCGCGGCCTCTAACGCTGTACGCATGACGTTGACGTTGCCGGTGGCGTCAAAGGTGTAATCCGCACCGCCTTTGGTCAGCGCGACCAGATGCGCCACCAGATCGCCCTCGACCTTGGACGGGTTGACGAAATCGGTCATGCCAAAGTGACGGCCCATTTCTTCTTTGCCGTCGTTCAGGTCGACACCGACGATCTGATCCGCCCCTGCAAGGCGCAGGCCCTGAATGACGTTGAGGCCAATACCGCCCAGACCAAAGACGATGGCACGAGACCCGATCTCGACCTTGGCGGTGTTGATCACAGCTCCGATGCCCGTGGTCACGCCGCAGCCGATGTAGCAGATCTTATCGAACGGCGCGTCCTTGCGCACCTTGGCCAGCGCGATTTCCGGCACAACCGTGTGATTGGCGAAGGTCGAGCAGCCCATATAGTGATGGATCGGCGTGCCATCGAGCATGGAAAACCGCGTCGTGCCATCGGGCAGCAGGCCGGCACCCTGGGTCGAGCGGATCTTTTGGCACAGGTTCGTCTTTGGGTTCAGACAGTATTCGCACTCGCGACATTCGGGCGTGTAAAGCGGGATCACATGATCGCCCACTTCCAGACTTGTCACCCCTTCACCGACCTCGATCACGATACCTGCGCCCTCATGGCCGAGGATCGCGGGAAAGATGCCCTCTGGGTCGTCGCCAGAGCGGGTGAACTCATCCGTGTGGCACAGACCCGTCGCCTTGATCTCGACCAGCACCTCGCCCGCGCGTGGCCCCTCTAGATTTACCTCCATGATTTCCAGTGGTTTTCCGGCGGCAACGGCAACGGCGGCTTTGGTACGCATGATCTGGTCTCCCGTCATTTGGCTGGGTTTGCGCCAAATATGGTTTCATCTTTATGGGCATCTTGTCCCAAGCCAAAACAGTTCCGTCAACACGCATCTGGGATCTGTCTTACATTTAAATCGTTTTACAGTTGCCAAAAGCCATCTTTCAAACGCATGCTGCAAATGTAAGGCAATTAAGCCTGCAATCAGACGTTGATGCGTTTCAACTCTGGGATAGGACGCTAAAAAACGGACTGACCATGAAAACATGGCAGGCCAAAAGATGGGCAAGGACACCGCGCCCGACATTTCAACTGGGAGGATAATTCATGAACCTGAGACCTGATCCGACATTTCACGCCTCGCCCAAGCTGGCCATGGAAGCGCCGGTCGAGAATTACGCCTTTACCGTCATGCTAAGCCCGGACGGGTCGCAATCGGATGGCATCGCCGTGGTGGACCTCAAGCAAGGCTCTGACACCTACGGGCAGATCGTCCATCAGGTGATGGTGCCCAACACCGGCGATGAGTTTCACCATTTCGGCTGGAACGCCTGTTCCTCGTCTCTGTCACCGTTGACGGGTCACGCGTTTCTGGAGCGCCGCTATCTGATCGTGCCGGGAATCCGGTCGTCGCGGATCTACATCATCGACGTGAAAGACCCGCTCAAGGCGTATATCCACAAGACGATCGAGCCTGAGGAACTGTTCAAAAAGACCGGCTATTCGCGCCCGCACACGATTCACTGCGGCCCCGAGGGGATCTATGTGTCCTGCCTTGGTGGCAGCGGCGCGGATGGCACCGACGGCCCTCCGGGGATCTTTATCATGGATTGCGAAACCTTCGAGATCATCGGTCAATACGAGATGGATCGCGGAAAGCAGGACAAGCACTATGATTTCTGGTGGAACCTGCCGCAGGATTACATGGTCAGTTCCGAATGGGGCCTGCCGCCGCAGTTCGAGAATGGCATCGTGGCCGAGGATCTGCTGAGCAACAAATACGGGCATTCGATCCATTTCTGGGACCTGCGCAAGCGTAAGAACATCCAGACCATCGATCTGGGCGAAAACCACCAGATGGCGCTGGAAATTCGCCCCGCGCATGATCCCAGCAAATCCTATGGCTTTTGTGGCGTGGTGGTCGATACCACCAACCTGCAAGGCGCGATCTTTACGTGGTGGCGTGGCGATGACGGGGTGTGGCAGGCGAAAAAGACCATCACCATTGACCCGGTGCCTGCTGATCCCGATCTGCTGCCGCCGCTGCTCAAGGGCTTTGGCGCGGTGCCGCCGTTGGTCACGGATATCGACCTCAGTCTGGACGACAAATACCTCTATGTGGCCTGCTGGGGGCTGGGCGAGATGCATCAATACGATGTCTCTGACCCGATGAACCCGGTGCTGGCGGGCAAGGTCGAGATCGGCGGGATCGTGGCCGATGCCAAGCACCCCAATGGCAAGGATTTCGCCTTTGGGCCGCAAATGGTCGAGATCAGCCGCGATGGCAAACGGGTCTATTGGACCAACTCGCTCTACTCCACTTGGGATGACCAGTTTTACCCCGATGACGAAGGCGGGCAGATGGTCATGGCCAATGTGGGTGAAAACGGGGGGCTGACGCTGGATCCCGATTTCTACATCGACTTTCCAAAGGGTCTGCGCAGCCATCAGATCCGCCTTGAGGGGGGCGATTGTTCGACCGACAGCTTCTGCTACACTTCTGTCTAGCCCCTGAATGCTGGCAGAGTTGAACAGCGCGGCGGCCCTTTGGGGGGCCGTCGTCGTCTCTGGTCTCTATCATGGGATCAACCCCGGCATGGGCTGGCCGCTGGCCGTCTCGGCGGCCTTGATGGAACGCAAGACCACCGCCCTGCTACGGGCCCTTGGCCTGCTGGCGCTGGGGCATTTTCTGGCGATGCTGGCGATCCTGCTGCCCTTCGGCATGATGATCTTTCTGGTGGAATGGGAACGCCAGATCCGCCTTGTCGCCGGGGTCATCGTGATCGGCATGGGGATTTACCTGCTGATCAACCGCAAACACCCGAAGTTCCTTGCCCGTGTTCATCCCGCACGCCTTGCGCTGTGGTCGTTTCTGGCCGCCATGGCCCATGGGGCGGGGTTGATGCTGGTCCCGATTTACCTCGGCATCTGTGCCATTGCGCCCGATGACACCGGGCATCTGGCCGCGCAATCCCTGATGCAGGGCAACCTTGCCACCGCCTTTGCCGTCGCCGCGGCCCATACAATGACCATGACCCTCGCCGGAGGGCTGATCGCCACGGGCGTCTACTTTTGGCTGGGCCTTAAATTCCTGTCGCGCACATGGCTGAACCTTGATGTGCTCTGGGCTGTCAGCCTTGTTCTGGTCGGGATTTTCGGGATCTATTCGGCCCTGTACGGGCATTGAGTCGATCTGAAAATACCTTGAGTTGCGCTTTGTTTGATGGCTCACTGTCTGGACAATTCATTTGATCCAAAAGGAATACAGGATGAGCGGCTATATAAACGGCATTGATGTTTCGCATTACCAAGGCACGATTGACTGGCACAAAGTGGCTGCCTCAGGCGTCACATTCGCCTATGCCAAGGCCTCGGAAGGGGTCAATACCAATGATGCGCAGATCACCGCCAACCTGACCGGCATGGCCAAGGCCGGAGTAATGCGCGGGGCCTATCATTTTTACACCGTGGGCAAAGACCCCGAACAGCAGGCGCAGCATTTCATGCGCAATGTCACCCTTGCCCCGGGGGATCTGCCGCCGATGGTGGATATCGAAACCGAAGCTGCGAACGCCGAAAGCAATTCCGGACTGATCGACGATCTGCACCGTTTCATCGGCATTCTCAGCGACACCTACGGCAAAGCCCCCTTTATCTATACCGGGCCAAGTTTCTGGAATGCTCATATGAATGACAGCTTTGCCGATTGCCCGTTGTGGGTGGCGGAATACGGGGTGTCAGAACCCAAACCCGTGACGGGCTGGGGCTATTGGTCGATCTGGCAATATTCCAGAACGGGCAGCGTGCCCGGCGTCTCTGGCGATGTGGATCTGGACTATTTCAATGGCACTTTGGACCAACTCAAGAAATTCGTCCTGACATAATGTCGCAAACGGGTTTGTGAGGCCTTGTGAAGTGGTCGCACGGCCTTGGCACACCTATGTGAACCGGGCAGGAAAAACCTGCGTCTTCCGCCGTTTACCATCAGGTGGGCGACCAACAGAATTATGACAGATCTTAAGGAGACGATACATGCCCCTTATCCTGAACCGCCGTATGCTTTTGGCCTCAAGCGGCGCGTTGCTGGCAACGCATTCGGTCGGCTGGGCCGAAAGCCACAGCGCCCATACGGTTGAAATGCTGAACAAACACCCAGAAGACCGCACGAAAAGCATGGTCTTCTTTCCCCGTATCCTGTCGGTGATGCCCGGCGATGTTGTGACCTTCAAAGGCGTCGACAGGGGCCACAACAGTGCCTCTCTCAAGGGTATGGTGCCCGAGGGGGGCGAGGACTGGAAAGGCCGGATCAATCAGGACATCGATGTCACCTTTACCCAACCCGGATTTTACGGATACCAATGCACCCCCCATGCCTCGATGGGTATGGTCGGGCTGATCGTGGTAGAGGGCGAGGGCAAACTGGAAAATCTGGATGACGCGCGCAGCGTGCGTCAGCGCGGGCGCGCTAAATCCGCATGGGAAGAAATCTGGGCAGAGGCAGAGGCCGCCGGAATGCTGGAGGCCACAACTGCATAAGGTCTTCTAGGTGGCCTGAAACACCAGATCCGCCACCGCCAAAGCCTGCGCGCTGTCTGTCATAAGATAGGCGCGCAGGCGTATACCCGCGTCACTTTTCCCGCGATCCTGAAGCGCGATCTGATAGGGCGCGCCAACACAGAGCGGGGCCATGAACCGCGCCTTGAGGCTGATCAGTTGTGCATTCGGCAAGGCACTATGACAGGCAGGTTGGATCGTACTGACCAGCAGCATCCCCGGAACAATCGGCGCGGCAAGGCCCAGCGCCTCGGCCATCGGCGCATCCGAATGGATCGGATTGCTGTCACCCGACAGCGCCAGATAGAGATCCACCTGAGCCTGTGTCACGGACAGCCCCGGACGCAGCCCGAGCGTCGCAAGGCTTTCGGGGGCGCGAAACTGCGTGGGTTTCAACCCCAACAGGTCGCGTCGCAGAACAACCCGCAGGGCCGTATCCAGACGCAGCGCGCCAATCCCGTCACAGGAAACGCTGATTGCATAATCGCCACCGGTTTTGGTCCCGTTTTGTGTCAGGCCGATCTCTAACGCGCGATTGCATGGCAGGGGGGCGTCATAGCGGATCGCTTGATAATCATGCAGCAATACCTCGTCGTCGCCCGGTTGCAGCACGCCAATCCGGGCCTGCGCCGCTGGGCTAGAGAACAGCAACGCCGGCGCAAGATAGGGCAGGGCAGGGCCAAGTGTATCGCCTGCGATGTCCGCGATCAAAAGCCCGAACTCATAGGTTTTGCGCGCATCAAGCCCCTCGGGCAGGTGCAAATCACTGTGCAGCACGTCCGGCATATTGGCCCCTTTATCCTGCGCCGTCGAGGTTTCCCGGGCCGTTATTGCGGTGCCAGACCAAGGATCAGCGAGGCGTTGATCCCACCAAACGCAAAGGAATTGCTCAGGCAATAGCGCGTGTCGATGGCGCGGGCCTGCCCGAGGACAGGAGTCAGCGGCACCTTGGAATCGGCCTCGGTAAAGTTGAGATTGGGTGGGGCCATCTGCTCGCGCAGCGCGCCCAGCGTGACAATCATCTCCAACGCTCCTGCCGCGCCCAGCGCATGCCCGTGCACAGGTTTGGTCGAAGACACCGCAATATCGTCAAGCGCATCACCAAAGACGGCCCGCATCGCCCCTGTCTCGCAGCTGTCATTGGCCACGGTCGCCGTCCCATGGGCGTTGATATAGCCGATATCGACGGGCTGAATCCCGGCATCCGCAATCGCCTTGCCCATCGACGCGGCGGCCCCGGCCGGGTCAGGGCGCAACAGATCGCCCGCGTCACTTGAGGTGCCATAGCCCACGATCTCTGCCAGAACCTCGGCCCCGCGTGCCTGCGCGCTGTCCAGCGTTTCAATCACCAGAATGCCCGCGCCTTCGCCCAGAACCATGCCGTTGCGATCCCTTGAAAAGGGACGGCATTTGGTCGGGCTGAGCACCCGCAGGCTTTCCCACGCCTTGAACACACCTGGCACCACGCAGCCCTCTGTGCCGCCGGTGATACAGCGTTGCATAATCCCGGCCTGTACCATCTGATAGGCCAGACCGATCGATTGACTGGCTGCGGAACAGGCGGTCGAGTTGCAATAAACCGGGCCCGTTGCGCCCCATATAATCGAAATCCACGACGCGGCGGCGTTGTTCATGATGCGCGGAATGCAAAACGGATCCATTCGCTCGTTTTCCTGACGCGAAAAGATCCAGTAATTGCGGTCCAGTGTATCCGCCCCGCCAAAGCCTGTCCCCACGATCACGCCGGTCTCTTCGCCGATGTCACCGGGGGCAAGGCCAGCCTGCGTCATGGCCTCTTGCGTGGCAATCAGGGCAAACTTGCTGACCCGGTCCTGCAAACGCGGGCGGTCGTGCACCTCGTTCTCGGACAGCAACGCGTCACTGATCGCGGCGGCTTGTGTCACCTTCTGATCGACAATCCGCTCGAAACGCACCTCTCGCACACCAGAGTTTCCGTCACGTGCCGCCTGCCAAAGGGTTTGCGCCCCTTTGCCACACGCCGAAAAGGCACCCGCCCCGGTGATAACGACCCGGTGTCTGCTCATTCCGCTTTGTCTTCGCTGCTATCGTCGTCGGTGATTTTCTTGGTCGCCAGCGTCAGCAGATCCTGCACCGTCTTCAGGTCCGCCAGTTCATTATCGACAGAGATATAAATGCCAAAATTTTCTTCGATTGCCATCAGGATCATTACGAAATCCGCAGAGGCTATATCGAGGTTTTCCAATTGGGCCTCGGGGGTCAGAATGGCCCGATCGACCATTGCCTCTTCGGCGACAATATCCAAAAGGGCACTTTCAAGGGCCTGATTGCTTTCGCTGTCGTTGCGCATTCCGCTTCCTCGCGTCATAAGGTCGTCGGTAATAGAGGCTATTCGCGCAGGAAAGCAACCGCAATGACCCAGTGGTCTTTATCCGGGCCGGTCATCGCCCTGCGCTCGGCGGTGTACGGTCTCAGCTTTGTGGGGCTGACCGCGCTGTTCAGCCTGTTGTACCCGCTGATCCTGATGCCACGGCAGCCGGTCTGGGCGATTGTAAAGCTCTATGCGCAGATCCAGCTTTGGCTGCTGCGTGTGATCTGCGGCGTTCAGTATCGCGTCGAGGGGATGGAGCATTTGCCACAGGGTCCCTGCATCCTTGCCAGCCGCCACGAATCCTCTTGGGAGACGATGTTCCTGCCCGTCGCCTTTGATCTGCCCGCCGTGATCCTGAAACAGGAAATCCTTGGCTATCCGATCTTTGGTCCGCTGGCGCGCAAGTTCGGCTTTATCGGGGTGGATCGCAGCGGGTCCTTGGAAAACGCCAAGAAAACATTCGAGGCCGCGCGTGTGGCCACCTCTGAGGGGCGCAATGTCCTGATCTTTCCCAGCGGCACCCGCGATCCCGAACATCGCTTTCGCGTTCAAGGCGGCGTCAGCGTGATGTATCGCACCCTGAAACTGCCCTGCGTGCCGATTGTTCTGAATTCCGGCGCGGTCTGGCCCTATAAGGACTGGCGCCGCTATCCCGGTGTGATCACCGTGCGCATCCTGCCCGCGATCCCGCCCGGACTGCGTGGCAATGAATTCATGCCCCGTCTGACAGAGGCACTGCAAACCCCTATCGCCCCAGAGGTCTGATGCCGCCGCTCTGGGGCCGCAATCGGGCGTATTGACCGCGCGCCCTTCAGGCATAACAGTCGCAGCGCAACAGGAGACCCGCCCATGGATTTCGCCCTTTCCCAAGAACAAGAGATGATCGTCTCGACCGTGCGCCGCTTTGTCGAGGCAGAGATTTATCCCCACGAGGATCTGGTCGAGCGCACCGGCGAAGTGCCAGCCGAGATCGCCCAAGAGATCAAGCGCAAGACACAGGAAATGGGCTTTTACGCCTGCAATTTCCCCGAAAGCGTGGGGGGTGCGGGCCTTGGTCATCTGGATTTCGCGCTGGTCGAGCGCGAGTTGGGGCGCGGATCCATGGCGCTCAACCACTTCTTTGGCCGTCCGCAGAATATCCTCATGGCCTGCGCGGGTGAACAGATCGACCGCTACCTGCTGCCCGCCGTGCGCGGCGAGCGGATGGATGCGCTGGCCATGACCGAACCCGAGGCCGGATCGGACGTGCGCGGTATGCGCTGCACGGCTGTGCGCGAGGGCGGCGATTGGGTGGTCAATGGCACCAAACACTTTATCTCAGGTGCTGATCACGCCGATTTTGTCATCGTCTTTATTGCCACAGGCGTTGACGACACGCCCAAAGGCCCCAAAAAACGCATCACCGCCTTTCTGGTCGATCGCGTCACGCCGGGGTTCGAGATACGCGACGGCTATAAATCGGTCAGCCATCGTGGCTACAAGAACTGCATCCTTGAATTTACCGACTGCCGCCTGCCCGACGCGCAAGTGCTGGGCGCGGTCGATGGCGGCTTTGCGGTGATGAACGAATGGCTCTATGCCACGCGCATCACCGTCGCCACCATGTCTGTCGGACGCGCGCGCCGCTGTTTTGATTATGCGCTTAACTATGCGGCGGATCGTAAACAATTCGGCCAGCAAATCGGCAAGTTTCAGGGCGTGTCGTTCCAGATCGCCAATATGATCACCGAAATTGACGCCGCCGACTGGCTGACACTTTCGGCCGCATGGCGACTGGATCAGGGCCTGCCTGCCAACCGCGAAATCGCCTCTGCCAAGCTTTACGCCTCGGAAATGCTGGCGCGGGTGACAGATACCACCCTGCAGATCTTTGGCGGGATGGGCCTGATGGATGATTTTCCCATCGAACGCTTCTGGCGCGATGCACGGGTGGAACGGATCTGGGACGGCACCAGCGAGATCCAGCGCCACATCATCAGCCGCGACCTGCTGCGGCCACTGGGGGCGTGACATGATTTCGCCGCATGTGCCATGCGTCGACCGACTGGAGGGGCGCGGCCCCTCCAGACCTCCCCGAGGTATTTTTAGCCAGATGAAGTGGCAGGCCTGCGGGGTCCACCCCCCTTTGGTAAAAAAAGGGGGGCTTCACCTGGCGCGGTCATCGGCTCCTCAGCCTGTACCGCGTCTTCAGTCATCACGATTCTGGTTAAATCTTTGTAAATTCATCTGGCCAAAAACAC
This sequence comes from uncultured Rhodobacter sp., assembly GCA_937901435.1. Next base: position 12,028 of record CALGTJ010000028.1, read on the forward strand.
CTCCGCCGGAGGCATCCGCACTCTCGCACGGCACAGGCCACTGATCATGACGCGTAACCTGTCCAGACTTTTGCGTCCACGCTCTATCGCTGTGATCGGAGGCGGGGCGATCAGCCGCTATCTAATAGAAAACTGCGCCAAAATCGGTTTTTCCGGGCAGATCTGGCAGGTGCATCCCACACGCGGCGCTTTCACAACTGTCAAAGATCTGCCAGAACCACCTGATGTGGCCTTTATTGGTGTCAACCGCGCCGCGACAACCGGCATCGTCGCAGAGCTTGCCGCGATGGGGGCGGGGGGTGCGGTGGCCTATGCCTCTGGCTATGCCGAGGCGGCGGCGGAACTGGCCGACGGCGGTGATCTTCAGGCAGATCTGGTCAAGGTTGCGGGCGATATGGTTCTGATCGGGCCCAATTGCTACGGGTTTCTGAACTACCTCGACGGGGCCGCGCTTTGGCCTGATCAGCAGGGGGGACAGCGCTGCGAGACGGGCGTGGCGATCATCACGCAAAGCTCGAACATTGCGATCAACCTGACCATGCAGCGCCGCGGTCTGCCGCTGGCCTATCTGGTGACGGCGGGCAATCAGGCGCAGACCGGCTTTGGCGAGATCGGGCAAGTCCTGCTGGAGGATCCGCGCGTGACGGCCTTGGGCCTGCATATCGAAGGCATCGGTGATCTGCGCGCGTTTGAGGCTTTGGCCGCAAGGGCCCAAGCTCTTGGCAAGCCCATCGTGGCCCTCAAGGCGGGCGCGTCAGAGCAGGCGCAAACTGCCGCACTCTCGCATACCGCCTCGCTGGCGGGCAGTGCGGCGGGGGCGGAGGCCGTGTTGCGCCGTCTGGGGATCGCGCAGGTGGGCTCGCTTAGCGTGCTGTTGGAAACGCTCAAGCTGCTGCATGTGGTGGGTCCGCTGGCCAGCAACCGGATCGGGTCGATGTCCTGCTCTGGCGGCGAGGCCAGCCTTATGGCCGATGCCGCCGTTGGGCACGCGATCACCTATCCGCCGCTGGACGGGGTGCAGTCAGAGGCTTTGCGCGCGGCGCTTGGCCCAAGGGTCGCCTTGGCCAACCCTCTGGATTACCACACTTATATCTGGGCTGACGTTGCCCGGATGACGGCCGCCTACAGCGCGATGATGGCTGGAGATCTGGCCCTCGGCGTGGTGGTGGCGGATTTTCCGCGCAAGGATCGCTGCTCTGACATGGATTGGGGTCCGGTGATAGAGGCCGTCACAGCCACCGCCAATTCCAGTGGCAAGCCGATGGCGATCCTGTCCAGCATTGCCGAAAACCTGCCAGAGGCGACGGCAAGGCGCTTGATTGACCATGGCCTTATCCCCCTCAACGGCGTAGACGCCGCGATCCCCGCCATCGAGGCGGCGGCGTTTTTGGGGCAAGCCCGCACAGCGCACGCGCCACTGGTCTTGCCCGGCGCACCGGACGCGGTTGAGATGATCGAAGAGGGCGCGGCCAAGGCTATTCTCCACAGGGCTGGGATCATGGTGCCGAACGCGGTCATGGTGACGGATGTCAGAGATCTTGCTGATGCTGTGGCAGAGGTCGGCTTTCCCCTTGTTCTCAAGGGTATGGGGCTGGCGCATAAGACAGAGGCGGGTGCGGTGGCTTTGGGTCTGTCCACCTTGAGCGACGTCAAACAGGCGGCACAGCGGATGCCTGCAACCCGGTTTCTGGTCGAAGAGATGATCACGGGCGCGGTGGCGGAATTGCTGATCGGTGTGGTGCGCGACCCGGCCAATGGAATGCTGCTGACGCTGGCGGCGGGCGGAACGCTGACCGAGCTTTTGCAGGATCGTGTCAGCCTGCTTTTGCCTGTCACACCCGAGGATATTCGCACCGCTTTGATGTCATTGCGAATGGCCCCGGTGTTTTCGGGGTATCGCGGTGCGCGGGCGGTCCCTATGGACGCGATTGTCGAGGCTGTTCTGGCGATCCAGACCTATGTGATGGACCATCCGGGCCAAATCGAAGAGATTGAAATCAACCCACTGATCTGTACCCCCACCCGCGCCGTGGTGGCCGATGTGCTGCTGCGGATCGGCACGGCTCAGCCGCAATGAGACCAAGAGGAGAGACCCGATGAGCGAGACCCCCGTAAAGACCAAAGTCGACGGCCATGTGCTTGAAGTGACGCTGGAGCGGCCAAAGGCCAATGCAATCGACCTTAAGACCAGTGTGATCATGGGAGAGGTCTTTGCCGGGTTTCGCGACGATCCGGACCTGCGGGTCGCGATCATCACCGGTGGGGGCGAGAAATTCTTTTGCGCAGGCTGGGATCTCAAGGCCGCCGCAGACGGGGACGCGGTCGATGGCAATTACGGTGTGGGCGGCTTTGGCGGGTTGCAGGAATTGCGCGGGCTGAACAAACCGGTGATTGCCGCCGTCAATGGCATCTGCTGCGGGGGCGGGCTGGAACTGGCGCTGAGCGCGGATATCATACTTGCGGCGGATCACGCGAGCTTTGCCTTGCCAGAGATCCGGTCGGGGACGGTGGCAGATGCGGCCAGCATCAAGCTGCCAAAGCGCATTCCCTATCATATCGCCATGGAAATGCT